>CAYJEV010000075.1:0-8132 GCA_964369265.1 uncultured Oscillospiraceae bacterium | reverse complement strand
ACTCACAGACCAGTAGCAGTAGTAATTAACAACTACTCCAAGAGAGTAGGCGGAACAGAGCCAAGCAATATTAACTATGCAGATTACACAACAGGTCAAACTGTAGATGTAAGCGGTGTAGTAGATGCAAACTCTGGTATCGTAACAGGCGAAACACTAGCAGAACAAGTAATCGTTCGTCTAAACACAGTTGATGTAACATTAGCAGCACAAGAGGGACTAGGCACATACACTAACTCTCTATGGCTAGCAAATATGGGAATCACATTAGACCCTGCAACAGGCTTACTACCAACAGGTGGAGAGCTAGAAGTAGGAAACTATGTACTAATGGTAACACCAGGTACATTCACAATCAACGAGCTACCAGAGGATGATGATGAAGAGGAAGTAGGTCCACCAACAGTAGTAATACCAGATGGTCCAACACCTCTAACACCAACACCTCCAGTAACTCCAACACCTCCAGTAGTAGTAATACCAGACGCGCCAGCACCTCTAGCTCCAGAACCAGAAGTGGTAATACCAGAGCCAGAGCCACCGCTAGCACCAACTCCAGAAGTAGTGATACCAGATCCAGAGCCACCACTAGTGAACTTTGGAGCATGGGCACTAATCAACCTAATTCTAACAATCGCGACAGTGTTAGTACCAGTAGGATACGCACTAGCGATGTTAAAGAAGAAGGAAGAAGAGGAAGAGGAGTCTGAGGAGAGAGCGAAGAGAAGAAGAACTTCAAGAATCCTAAGCCTAATCCCAGCAATCACAGCAGTAATAGCGTTCATCCTAACAGAGGATATGAGCCTACCAATGCAAATGGTTGACAAGTGGACTTGGGTAATGGCAGTAATCGCACTAGTTCAAGCTGTGGTTCTAGCTGTTAGCTTCAAGAAGGACGAAGAGTCTGAAGAAACAAACGCTTAATATCAAGTAGTATAGATATTCTATAATTCGGGATATGACCTAATAATCTTCAACCCCCCAGCCGTTTTGGTTGGGGGGTTCTTTTTGTGAATTTTTATATAAAATGTGACAAAAGTGAGTGTTTTAGCAAGGATAATTACATATGTTTTGTTTTAAATATAGGTGAATTTTATACAAGTACAGTTGCGTATATTAACAAAATTATAACAAAAATCAATAGAATGACATAAAACACCAAAAAAACTAAAGATTGCATTGAAGAAATGAACTTTTTGTGTTATAATTGAAATAAATATTAGCTAAAGTAAGTTTACATTAACAATTGTAACTTTATTTAGCTTTGCATACAACTGTGTGCAAGAATAAGGAGGTATTATATATGATTATTAAACACAAAAAGTTATTAGCCTGTGTTGCTGCATTTTCTTTAATCCTAAGCAACTTACCAGTAATAACGTTTGCAGATGTGAATGACAGTTCATCTCTGCCACCATCGCCTGACATTAGCTCTATTTCGAGCAGTGTGGATGATGAAGGAGGCTCAAGCTCCAGCACTTTAGAAGAGTTTCCAGAAATAAACCTTGATAATGAGGGCAATTCCTCAAGCCAAGATAATGCGCCACCAGCTGAACTAGACAGCGATAAAAGTAGCGTTTCTAGCAGTAAGGCAGATAATGCTGGCAATTTGGATGAGGACTTAAACAAAGGTGATGGAGATAATAGCTCATTATCTGCTGCAAGCACTCCTCCAGCTCAAGAGCCAGAAGACGAGAGCAGTGCTACATCAAGCAGTGAGGGAAATGAGGGCGATAGCTCCTCATCAATTCCATCTCCTCCGGCAACTAACCATCCAAGTAGTAGCGAAGGCCAACTGGAGAATGAGGGAAGTTCTTCTTCTATTCCACTGCCGCCTCTACCAGACGACTCAGAAAGTAGCGAGAGCAGTGAGGCAGAACTAACACCTGTACTTTCAATGCTTTTTTCTAATAGAGCAATTGCTATTAATTATCCAATTTTAGTTGGTGAAGAACAAGTAACTTCTGATAATATTGGAACTCTTATTAGTGGTGCTAGCTTTGACTTAGATACAAACACACTAACTCTTGATAATATTAACTTAAGCATTGACTCTGATTCAGCAGCTCTAACTATAACAGATAGAATTGAAGTAGTTGTTAGAGGAACTAATGATATTACAAACTCAGGTACTGGTCACGGTATTGAAGCTACAGGCGGTAGCATTACTATGTCAGGAAGCGGTACTCTTAATGTAACAGCTGGTAGTGGTGTAGGCGATAGTACACCTGCATCTGCTATTAGAGCTTCTGTTAATAGTATAGATGGTAACATTAAGATTGAAGCAACTGCAAGTAATGGGCATGGTATCGAAGGCTCACTATCTAATATTGATGATGGTGCTGAAATTGTAGCGACTACTAGCTCAAATAATATAAATCATCATGGTATTTCTGGTGCTATTAGTAATGTTATTTGTGCAGATATAGTGGCAACAGCTCAAAGTGGTGCTGGAATTTCTGGTGATATTTCTTCGGTAGACGGCGGTACTATAGAAGCTACTGGTGATATCAATGGTATAGATGGCTCTGTTGCGTTTATTGATGGTGGAGTGATAACAGCCATAGCTAGATCTGCTGGTAGTAATAGTAACCATGGTTATGCTATACGAGGAACAGTAGGTAACATTAAAAATTGTATTATAAACGCTAATGGTGTAAAGGGTGCAGTTTTAGGTCAAGCGTATAACCTTCTTGACACCCCAGTAGATTGGTCGATTATTGGTGATAGCAAAAATATATCATTAGAGGAAGTTACAAGTGTGAAAAATCTAAAGCTTGAACATAATGAGTTTTTAGATGCTTGTGAAGTTGCTCCTCCAGAGCCTCCATTAGACTACACAATAACATATATTGATGAAGATGGCGAAACTGCACTTGATTTAACGCCAAAGACATATACTGGCGAAGTTGAGGTTACTTTACCAACCCCAACTAAAGAAGGCTATAACTTCTTAGGTTGGACAACGACTAACAATAGTACAGACACAACTTATATTTCAAAAATTGCTGAAGGCGAAATAGGGGACAAGACTTTTTATGCTAACTGGCAAAAAGATCCTAATGCATGGACGAAAGTAACCTTTATTGATGGTAATGGTGTGCATTTTGCGACCGGCACAAAAGAAGTTTGGGAAGTTCTAAAAGGAACAGACTGGAGCGAAATTAGTGTTCCTATTGTGAACATTGATAGTGGATATGAGAATTCAACTTGGTCACCAGTGCTTCTTTATAATGGTGATAAGCTAACTGAGCCAGAATATATTTTCACAGCTTCCGCAACTATTAAGAGCTTTGACATAACTTATTGGGATGAAGAAACTGGCGAAGAAATAGCTCCAAGCCTAACCCCAGACAGTTATGATATTGAAGACGGCGATGTTACTTTACCGCCATTACCACCAAAACCTGGGTTTATTCCAGAGGGTTGGATTGATAAAGATCATCCAGAAGGTGGACATGTAACTACAATTCCAGAAGGCTCAACTGGCGATAAAAACTTTGAGGCTGATTATGAAAAAGACCCAAAACAATGGTCAGTGGTTAACTTTGTTGTTGGCGAGGGTGTAAGCTTTAATGCTGATGATGTGCTTGTTCAAGAAGAGCTAATCGGCACTGTTTGGACAGCAATTGAAGTGCCTACAGTAAATCTTGTTGATGGCTATGAAAGTCCAAAATGGGCACCAGAGCTATTAAACGACACCGATACTTTACAAAACACTTCATATACTTTTGAAGTTTCTGCAACCCCTATAGAATACACAATTAAGTATTTTGAAGAGGAAGATAATACAAAAGAAATAACTCCAACTTTAACTCCTGATGGCTATAATGTTACTGAAAAGGTAACGCTTCCATCAGTTGAAGAAATGGAAGACCTAAAACCAGGTTATGACTTTAAAGGCTGGCTTGATAAAGCTGACCCAACTGGAGGTTATGTAACCGAAATTCCAAGAGGCACAATAGGCAATAAGGAATTTATTGCAGATTACGAAAAAGACCTTAATGCATGGACAACAGTAACCTTTATAGCTGGCGATGGTGTTAGCTTTGATGGTGTAACTGCTGGTGAAGATGTAGTGCTAGAAGTGCTTAGAGGCTCTATGTGGGCTGATGTTATAACTGTTCCAACAGTTGTTGTTGCTGATAGCTATATTTCACCACACGCATGGGATGATCATTTTGCAACACATCTAACAGAGCAATCATATACTTACACAGCTTCTGCTTTACCATATGTTGATAATGCTATCGTTTATATGGACGAAGATGGCGTTACTAGATTTGATGGCTTAGATCCAGATACATATAATATTGCTTCTCAAGAATATTTGCCAGATGCGACAGAAATGGAAGCTTTAAATCCTGGTTACACTTTCTTAGGCTGGACAGACACTAATGAAGCTGTTGACGAAGATTACCAAACTCAAACTCCATTAACTGACGTTGGAACGAAGTTTTACTATGCTAACTGGCAAGAAGACCCAGACTACTGGACAACAGTAACTTTCTATGAAGGTGATGGTGTAAGCTTTAATTCTTACGATGTCAAGGTGCAGAAAGTTCCTCGTAACTCTGCTTGGAGCGTAATAAGCGTACCTACAACGAATCTAGAACTAGGGTATGTAACGCCAGTTTGGGATGTAGAACTTTTCCCATCAACATTAACAGAGCCATCATATACTTTCACAGCTTCTGCAACTCCAGTGAAGTATACAATTACATATTTTGATGAAGATGAAGTAACTAAAATTGATGGACTAACTCCAAACGAGTATACAATCACTTCACCTGATTTAGCTTTACCTGATGCAAGTGTTCCGTTGTTAACAAAACCTGGTTACACTTTTGAAGGTTGGTTAGATAAGAGCGATTTAGATGGAGGTTTAGTTACAAAAATTCCAGCTGGCTCAACAGGTAATAGAGAGTTTGTTGCTGTGTATAAGAAAGACCCTAACCAGTGGACAAAGGTTACCTTTATTCAAGGCATAGGCGTTGAATTCGATAAGGATGCATCGACTCCAACCGCAACAACTCAAGAAGTGCTTAGAAACTCTGTTTGGAGTAATATAACAGTTCCAGTTGTTTCTTTAAAATCAGGCTATGAAAACAATATTTGGAAAGACTTATTGCCAACAGATGATGCTACACAGTTAACTGAGCCATCATATGTATTCACAGCCTCTGCAACTCCAATTAAGTATACAATCACATATTGGGATACAGAAACTAGCGAGAAGTTTGAGGACTTAAAACCAGACAGCTTCAACGTTAACACAGGAACAATAACTTTACCAACTAAAGATAAGATGGAAGAATTAAAGCCTGGTTATGACTTTGAAGGCTGGATAGATAGAGATAATCCAAGTGGTGGTTATGTAACTTCGATTCCAGAAGACACAACTGAGAATAAGGAATTCGATGGTATTTTCACTAAAAATCCAGACAAGTGGACAACAGTTGAGTTTGTTGCTGGCGAGGGTGTAACCTTTAATGTTGATGCAGTATTGAGCCAAGAAGTGCTTAGAGATTCTGCTTGGGGCGCTATAACAGTTCCAACTGTTAATGTAGCTGCTAATTATGATAGCCATAATTGGGACAAAACTTTCCCAGGGACTTTACTAGAGCCTTATTATATCTTCACTGCGACAGCCATTATTGATAACACTCCTGATCCAGACCCTGATCCAGATCCAGACCCAACACCCCCAGCTCCAGAGCCTGGATCAAGTTCAACTCCTGCCTCTAGTGTAGCGCCGCCTCCTCCAGCTCCTCCAGTAACACCACCACCAGCTCCTACACCTACACCAGAGCCAACACCAGATCCTGAGGATGATACAAGTTCAGCTCCAGAGCCTGCTCCTGATGATAATTCAAGCTCGACTCCAGAGCCAACACCTGTATTACCAGATGATAACGACGACAACGATGGACCAACAGTTGAGATAACACCAGAGGGCGATGTTGATATTGATACAAACAGACCAGATCAGCCTGATGATGTTATTGTAAATGAAGAAAGCTTAGATGAAGGCGAGTTTGATTTTGATGACGGTGTTATAACAATAGCTCCAGGTGTGTTTGAAGATGGTGAGAATGAAGTTGAGATTGTTTATGGTGATGAAACTATAAATACAGTTATTATTTCAGAGGATGGAGTTCCTCGTTCTGCATTTGTTGTACCAGCAGGAGCATGGAGCTTATTTGACTTAATGATGACTGTTGCTACCTTCCTAATTACTATTTTCTATGCTCTTAAGAAGCGTGAGATAGAGGAAGATGAAGAGGACGAACAAAAAACTGACGACCAAAAAGAAGCGCAAAGAAAGCGCAAAGTAACACTTACAATTTCAAGCGCAATACTATTTTTAATCAGCTTAATCCTTCTATTATGGACTCAAGATTTCACATTACCTATGGGTATATTTGATAAGTACAGCATTTGGTTTGCTGCTATTACTATCATTGATATTCTATTAACTTTTATTTACAAACAAAAAGAAGAAGACGATGAAGATAATGAACAAGCAAACCCAGCATAACAGCTTATTGCAAAAACGCCCGTAAAGGGCGTTTTTAATTATAACAATACTATATTTAAGTTAAACAAAAAGACATCTGCTTTTTAATTTAAGCAGATGTCTTTATTTATTAAGATACTGGTGTAACAGGGGAAGCGTTTGTTTTCTTTGCCATTGCTCTTCTAATATTTTTGATCACCATGATTATCATTAGAAGGATACCAACATAACCGTTTATACCATAGATGATATTGATAAGCTCTTTGAATGGAAGTGCAAGACCGATAAAGCAGCCAATTGCAGCAACGATAATAGTTGCGAAGTAGAAAGGCTTTGTGCCTTCCTTAGTCCAACGAGCAGCAACTTGCCATAGTAGAGGAACTGTTGTTGTAAAGATACCAGCTAGAATAATAACAGAGAATACAGAAGCGAATATTGGGCTGATTTTAGTTGCGATTGTTAAAGTTGGGATATTAACTGAAGCTACTTCTGGAAGATAGGCTAAGAATCCAAACATAAGAACTATACAACCTAATACAAAGCCTAAAGAGCCAATTGTTGTGCCAACAACACCTTCTTTTTGGTTATCAGACTGAGCTCCCATAGAAGCAAGGAAGCCTGTTAGCCATAGCATGTTAAAGCCAACATAAGAACCAGCAGAAATTAGCCAGTGAGAACCAACTTTAGTTAGTTCAATTTCGCTGTTAGCAACCATATTTGCACCCTCGACAATGCCAGCTGGATTAGAGAAGATAGCATATAGACCAACACTAACTGAAATTAAAACGATGATTGGACCGATTTTGCCGATAACATCAACAATCTTTCCAAGACCCATCATAACAACACAAGAAGCTACAACAGCCATTAAGATACCACCAACATAAACTGGTAAGTTATAATGTTCATTTAATGTCGCACCAGCTCCTCCGATCATAACTACATAGCTCATAAATAAGAAAGCTATTGAAAAATAATCATAGAAAGCTCCAATATGTTTTCCACAATAGTATGTGTAAATTTCATTACCCTTTGTGAACTTCTCTCTATAGCCTGTTGCAATAAAATCACCACATACAAATGTAAATAGTAAAAGTGATACTAAAGCGACTAAGATACCTTGATATCCATAGGAAGTGAAATATTGCATAATTTCTTGTCCAGTTGCAAATCCAGAGCCTATAAGAAAGGCAACAACTGCACCTGAAATGGTGAGCGCACGGCTCATTTTAACTTTTTGTCCGTTCATGATAATTTTCTCCTTAAAATATAATGCTAAATATAATCACACAAAAATATAAACGTTGTTTATTTTATATTCGTTGATTATTCGACTTAATTCTAGCATAATTCTGTTAAAAAATCAACAATCGTTGTTTATAATTCGATAAATTCATCATAATATAACATAAACGACGTTTGTATTTTGAATATTTTGTTCAAAACATTCTATTTTTAAATGTGTTTACTGTGTTAAAGTGGTAAAATTTTCGTTTAATTATAAATTATGAAAACAAAAATGCCACAAAGACGAAAACCAATGCGACATTTCTAGTTGTGTTATTTAATTTATAATTAGTATATAAAAAGCTGGTGCAAAACAAAAAATCCT
>CAYJEV010000074.1:0-8191 GCA_964369265.1 uncultured Oscillospiraceae bacterium | reverse complement strand
ACCCACCCATCAAGGCAGCAAAGCGGACCCTTGATGGCAAGAAAACTATCTGATTGGCTAATGACTAATGGCGACTACTAGTCGCCGCTACAATTTGCGATGTTATTTTTTGTTTTGTATGACCATAAATGACACGCCAAAAATTGATGCACCAAAAATAGTAGGGTGCGGCGCTCGACGCACCGTCGCACGAAAAATGCCACAACGGCACACAATTTACCACAACGTCGCACAGAAACCACAATAAGGTACGATTGACAGGTTATTTGGGTTTTGGGGTTATTTAGGGTTTTGTGTGTTTGATGTGGTTTAGTTCAAGGGATGTCGTACAAAATAAATCGTTTAAACTAAAATCGCCATCGTGAACAAACTTTATGCTTGAACTAAAAAATAACGAGATTAAAAAAAGAAAAAACCACGACACTGCGCATGTGTCGTGGTTTTTGAATGTTTATAAAACGGAGAGATTGTTAGCTATCAATTACTCAACGTCGTAAAGCTTAGCAAGTCTTTGAAGGTGAGCATACTTATTTTCTGCATTCTTCGCAGCCTTAGCGAATAGCTCGTTTGCTCTTTCTGGGAACTTTTGAAGCAGAGAAGTGTAACGAACTTCGTTCATGATGAAGTCATCATACTTCATAGAAGGTGCCTTAGAATCCATTTGGAATGGGTTCTTGCCTTCTAATGTTCTGCGTGGGTCAAAACGGAATAGATGCCAGTAACCAGAAGCAACAGCGTTCTTCATGATTGTTTGAGCAGAGCTCATACCAGTCTTGATACCATGGTTGATACAAGGAGCGTAAGCGATTACAATAGAAGGACCATTGTAGGACTCAGCCTCAACGATAGCCTTAACAGTTTGGTTGTAGTCAGCGCCTTGAGATACTTGAGCAACATATACATAGCCATAGCTCATTGCGATAGCAGCAAGGTCTTTCTTCTTAACCTCTTTACCAGCAGCAGCGAACTGTGCAACAGCACCAACGTTTGTAGCCTTAGAAGACTGACCGCCAGTGTTGGAGTATACTTCTGTATCGAATACGAAGATGTTGATGTCCTCGCCAGAAGCGATAACATGGTCAAGACCGCCAAATCCGATATCGTAAGCCCAACCATCGCCACCGAATACCCAGTTGGATTTCTTAGCGAAGTAGTCCTTCTTAGTTAGAAGCTCTTTGCAAACTTCGCAACCAGAAGCAGCGCTCTTCTCAAGAGCAGCAACAAGCTCAATAGTAGCAAGCTTGTTTTCAGCGCCTAGATCAACAGTTTCTAGGTACTTAGCAGAAGCAGCCTTTAGGTAATCCTTATCTGTGTTCTTGTTAACAAGAAGGATTTTTTCAATAGCTTGCTTTCTGATAGTGGATTGAGCTAGGAACATACCATAGCCGTACTCAGCGTTATCCTCGAATAGGGAGTTTGCCCAAGCAGGACCATGACCATCAGCGTTAACTGTGTATGGAGTTGAAGGAGCAGATCCACCCCAAATAGAGGAACAACCTGTTGCGTTAGCGATGTACATTCTGTCGCCGTATAGTTGAGTGATTAGCTTAGCATATGGAGTTTCTCCACAACCAGCACAAGCACCAGAGAATTCAAGTAGTGGTTGCTTAAATTGGCTTCCCTTAACAGTTGTTTCTTTGAACTTCTCAGAAACTTCTGGCTTAGCAGCGATAGTTAGGCCATAAGCGAATACTTCTTGTTCTGGCATTTGAGTGTCGATAGGCTTCATATCAAGAGCCTTAGCGCCCTTCTTACCAGGACAAACATGCGCACAAGATCCACAACCAGTACAGTCAAGAGTTGAAACTGTCATTGCGAATTTGTAGCCAGGCATACCAGTCATATCCATAACCTTAGTGTTAGCAGGAGCAGCCTTAGCCTCTTCCTCTGTTAGAACAACAGGACGAATTACAGCATGAGGACAAACATAAGCACAGAAGTTACATTGGATACAGTTTTCTGTGTTCCAGCAAGGAACGTCAACAGCAATACCTCTCTTCTCAAAAGCAGCAGAGCCTTGAGGGAATGTTCCATCAACACCGCCCATGAAAGTAGAAACTGGTAGAGAGTCACCCTTTTGAGCATTTGTTGGGATTTGGATGTTGTTTACAAAATCAACAACTTCCTTGCGAGAGCCAGTTGCAACTGGATATACAATACCGCCAGAAGCGTTCTTCCAATCAGCAGGAACTTCTAATGTCTTAACATCAGTAATACCTCTGTCGATAGCATTGTGGTTCATCTTAACGATAGCCTCACCACGCTTGCCGTAGGACTTAGTAGCAGCGTCCTTCATGAACTTAACAGCATCATTGATGTCAATGATGTTAGCAAGCTTGAAGAAAGCAGCTTGTAGGATAGTGTTAACACGTCCGCCAAGGCCTAGCTCTTTAGCGATGGAGATAGCATCGATTGTGCAAAGCTTGATATCGTTTTCAGCGATATATTTCTTAGCATCACCAGGAAGCTTAGCTGATAGCTCCTCGATAGTCCAGTCGGTATTTAATAGGAAAGTACCGCCCTTCTTAATGTCGGAGATCATATCATACTTATCAACGTAAGATGGGTTATGACAAGCAACGAAGTCAGCCATGCTTACAAGGTAAGTGGATTTAATTGGGCTTTTACCAAAACGAAGGTGAGATACAGTTACACCACCAGACTTCTTAGAGTCATAGGAGAAGTAAGCTTGAGCGTATAGATCAGTTTCATCACCAATGATTTTGATGGAGTTCTTGTTTGCACCAACAGTACCGTCAGCACCAAGACCCCAGAACTTACAAGAAGTTGTGCCAGCTGGAGTTGTATCAGCGATAGCAACATCATCAAGGGATAGGTTAGTAACGTCATCCTTGATACCAATTGTAAATCTCTTCTTTGGAGAAGCGGACTCAGCGTTCTTGTAAACAGCAGCGATTTGAGCTGGAGTTGTGTCTTTAGAACCAAGGCCGTATCTGCCAGAGTAGATTGGGTGAGCAGCAAACTTAGTTTCACGAACAGACATAGCAACATCAAGGAATAGAGGTTCACCAATAGAGCCTGGCTCTTTAGTTCTGTCTAGTACAGTGATAGTCTTTGTGCTGTCTGGAAGAGCCTTAATTAGCGCCTCGCCAACAAATGGACGATATAATCTTACCTTAATTAGACCGTAGCTTCCGCCAGCAGCGTTTAGGTAGTTGATTGTTTCTTCGATTGTATCGCAAACAGAGCCCATAGCGATAACAACATGCTCTGCATTTTCTTTACCGATGTAGTTAAATAGGGAGTAATTAGTGCCGATTTCAGCATTAACCATATCCATATACTTCTCAACAACAGCTGGTAGGTTATCATAAGCAGTGTTACAAGCCTCTCTTGCTTGGAAGAAGATGTCAGGGTTTTGAGCAGTACCTCTTAGCACTGGGTGATTTGGATTTAGAGCGTTATCTCTAAAAGCTTGTACAGCATCCATATCAAGCATCTTAGCTAGAGTTTCTGTATCCCAAGCCTCAACCTTTTGAATTTCATGAGATGTTCTAAAGCCATCAAAGAAATGTAGGAAAGGAACTTTGCCCTTGATTGCAGCTAGATGTGCAACAGCGCCTAGATCCATTGTTTCTTGAACATTGCCAGAAGCTAGGAAAGCAAATCCTGTTTGACGACATGCATAGATATCAGAGTGATCTCCAAAGATGGAAAGCGCATGAGAAGCAAGAGCTCTTGCAGATACGTTTAGTACGCAAGGTAGTTGCTCACCAGCGATCTTATACATGTTTGGAATCATTAGTAGAAGACCTTGAGAAGCTGTGTAAGTTGTTGTTAGAGCACCAGCTGCTAGAGATCCGTGCACAGCACCAGCTGCACCAGCCTCAGATTGTAGTTCAACAACCTTTACCTCGTTGCCGAAGATGTTCTTTCTGCCATCAGCAGACCAAGCATCTGTTACTTCTGCCATTACAGAAGATGGTGTGATTGGATAGATAGCAGCTACATCAGTGAATGCATATGAAACGTGAGCAGCAGCATTATTACCATCCATGGTTTTCATTTTTCTTGCCATTTTTGTTCCTCCTAGTTATTTTTAAATTTTTCTAATAAATAACTTAATAAAATTATTTCTTTATATATTTTATCATCTTAACTTGGAATTGTAAATATCATTTCATGTAAAAATCATAAATTTTTGCAATAAAAATTGCATAAAACCATAAAAAATAAGCATGTTGCTAATATTTATTATAAAAATTTTGCTAGTTGTAAATATTATCCTTTACTATTAGCTTTGAATGTATTATAATAGGTGTAATTCGAGAAAGTCTAGAAATGCGGCAACAAAAATATCATCGCAAAATATGAATATCAAAATTGCAGCATTTCCTTTATTTCGGCTTTGCGAATTTTCACATAGCTAGAAAAAACAAAACATTAAAGGAGAAAAATCATGCCTTCAGACAGTAGCCCTGCCGTCAGTATAATCTGGTGGCTCATTCCATTAGTAATCACAGCGCTTTTAAATGCCGCAGCTTCTGCTATTATTTATGCAGACGATGCCATCATCAAAAATGATGCAGCAGCAGGAGGAAAAAAATCAGCTAGGATTCTAAAGCTTATTGAAAATAACAGACATGTTGGAGTTGCGCTTTATATAGCAAACTTTATGCTTTTTTTATTTTCAGCGCCTTATTTTAATCAGCTAATCAGACTATCTTTCCAAACTTTAAGCCCAGAGCTTGTATCAATAATTGGGGTTTTGGTGTATGCCTTTATATTCTCAGCCTTTGGAGTTTCTATTCCAACGAGAATATCAGCATACTATCCTCAATCAATAGCCTATGGTTTATTGACCCCGCTTTCTTTACTAAACGCTATCCTAACTCCTGTGGTTAAGATTATTGATATTGTGGGTTCTGTTATAATAACAATAACAGGAAATGACCCAAAAACCCCGCCAACGAATGTCACAGAAGAAGAAATTCGTATGCTTGTTGATGAGGGCGAGGAAAGCGGAGCTATAGAAGAGCTTGAAAAGGATATGATCAATAATATCCTAAAGTTTGATGATAGAACAGTTGATGAGGTTATGACTCATAGAACTCAAGTTGTTTCTGCCGAAATAGACACACCGCTCGGAGAATTAGTTGAGATCGCTATGAATTCAGGAAACAGCCGTATACCAGTTTATGAGGAAGATATTGATTCTATTTTAGGTATTATATATGCAAAAGACTTGTTAAAGTTCCTATCTCAACCAGAAAGCTTTGATGCTAAAGCGACAATGAGAAAACCTCTTTTTGTTCATGCAAGCACAACCTGCGCTCAGATGATGACTTTATTCAAAGAAAAGAAAACTCAATTGGCTATTGTTACAGACGAGTATGGCGGTACATACGGCATTGTAACAATGGAAGATTTACTAGAAGCTATAGTCGGTAACATTCAAGACGAGTATGATGATGAGCTTGAAATAGCAACTGAGCTTTCAGAGGGAGTATTCAACATTGGCGGCTCAATGTCTATAAATGATGTTGAGGACCTGCTTGATGTTCAGTTCCCTGAGGACACTGAAAGCGATACTATTGGCGGATTTGTAACAGAAAGGCTGGGTGGAGTGCCAACCTCTCTTGACATAGAAAGAACTGTCGAGTTTAGAGGAGTCGCTTTCACAGTTATTGAAGTCAATGAAAAGCGCATCCTAAAGCTTCGTGCAACCCTGTTAAATAGGGAAGAGAAAGAATAATAATCAACAAAAAGAACGGCGTTGAAACCGTTCTTTTTTGCTTATTTTGCTAATTTTCGTCTAATACAAACTGAAATTGTACATACTCAGCAGTTATATACAAATTTTTTCCTGTGTTGTCGATAAAGCCGTAGTAGTAATCTGAAGTGTCTTCGTCTAAGACTTGAAGGCTTGTTTCTTGTGTATTTAATAGTAGCTCTTCGTACTTAATGAAATACTCGCCGTCTTGCTGTCTATTAAATATATTAGGGCTAATCATTATATCGCCCTCTATGTTATCATTAACGTTTGTGACAAACTGATACTGCCAATCGCCTAAAATTTCTGTGTCGCCGAATGATAGGCTCAAGCTACCATCTGAATTTAAACTTAGCGTGTAAGGTGTTGTGCCGCGAATAGGTACGCCTTTCGAGTTTCCGTTTAGGTCAATAAATCTAACGTTTTGGACTATCCATATTGAGCTTTCAGCCTTTTCTAATCTAGTGCCTAAGTAACGGAATTTAAATATCTGCTCATCTGTTGTTAATAATAGCTCGTTACCTTTAATTTTTGCTGATGCAGCATCGCTATCAGCGCTATATTCGAGGAAAAAATCGCTATACACCTCAAAGCTTAGCTCTTCTATAGCAGATAAATCATAGCTGGAAATGTCCTCTGATAGGCTAGCGTTATTGCTTTTGCCGCTTTGATTGATAAAGGCTTGTTCACCAGAAGAAAACTCAAAATTTAATGCTTCAGTTATTTCAATTTCAGCACCATCTAAAGATTTGATAGACTCTATCTTCCACACAGTTGAAATTAGATTGCTAAGCTTAACCTCCCTATCCTCCTCCAATATAGCTTCGCTACTAGATGGATTGGCAACAACAGGCGCTGTTAGCTCTTCGCAAGCTGCCATTACAAACATTAAGCCAGCCAATAGCAAGGCTGATATAAGCTTTTTCATATTATTCCTCCTTGAATTACAATCTTTAATAAAAAATTGGCTTTATAGAACATTCTCTATAAAGCCAATTATAACATAAAGTCTTATAAATTTAAAGTAGTATTATGAGTTTATGAAGCTTACAATATCTCTTATTTTTATATCGAGATCGTCTTTTAACATGTTAAGTAGTGCGTTTCTTTTCTGCTCCTCCATGACAGGCTTTAGAATTCTGTGGAATTTCTCTGTTACCCAATTAAGATCAACATTGTCTGTATGCTCTCCTGGAGCAGCATAGATAGGAGTCTTAAAAGTTCTGCCATCATTTAAAGTTATTTCCACACGAGCAAGTCGCTTTTGAGGGAACTGCGCTTCTAGCTCAGGATCGACTGTAAAGTTTAGTTTTTTCATCATATCCACAACAACGCTGTCGCCTAAGGCTTCCTCTCGAATTTGAAGCCAACCTAAATCCCCATGCACAATAGCAGAAGCCACCGGCCAGGCAATATTATACTGCGCTTCGTCGGCTGTTGTTGGTATTATTTTGCTAAGTTGGGCTGCACTATCAAATGTGCAAACTGAAACAGAAGCAATATCTTTGTGGCTGATGTTCTCCTTTGTCATCACATCAATGCATGCCTTAATTGGCTGATGAGCCCAGCGACAACAAGTATATGGCTTGAAATATAGGTTCATTATTTGGTGTTCGCTTGAGAGAGTGTCTGTTAGATGGGCATATTCAGGAAGCTCTAGCAGATAGCCTCTGCATATGCTAACAGCTAGAGATTCCTCTATATCAATTATTAAAACAAAATATCCAAAACGAACACCAAAATTTTACAAAAAAGGAAAATGCAATGAACGCATAACAGGCGTTATAGGTGCGTGAAACTCTGCGATTGAAAGTGCATTGTTTAGCTCTTGTTTGCTAAAGCCTAACAAACGTCCAACACCAGCAGCAGTGCCGAATGCGCCATATGCCCCTGTGCTTACAAGATAGTTATAGTGGTGTTGCAGGGCGAGCCCGCAACGTATTGAAGTTTCGTAAGCCACAACTAAAGCGATTAGATATTCACGCAGAGTGACATTTTCTTTTATTGCAGCAGCTAATATGCCACTAACAAAGGCAGTGCCAGGATGGCCTTTAATCATGTTGTGTCCATCATCTATATCGAACGAGTTTGAAGCGTGTGACATTGCAACAGTTGCGCCCATTAACCCAAAGGTTTTATCGCTACCAACAATGGCTACATCCCCCTCCTTGAAGTTGGCTTCGGCTGTCTTAAGCCCAGCCTTAAACTGCTTTCCGTTGCTGCCCAAAATAAGGGCAATTGTTAGGTCAATTCCGCAAACAACAGCACGATTTTGTATTTCTGCAGGCAAAGAGTTCCAGTTAGTATCAAGCACATAATTTTCTAGTTTATAGTTAGTGTTAAAGTTAAAAATCATAGTTCCTCCAAAAAATATCTTATTAAATAAATCCAGAAGTGAGGGTGTCACTTCTGGATTTAACTTAGCCGCCCACACATAAACCGAACACGTTTTATAAG
>CAYJEV010000073.1:4026-8430 GCA_964369265.1 uncultured Oscillospiraceae bacterium | reverse complement strand
TAGCCAAGCAGATGTTTTTTTGCCATCAAGGGTCCATTTCATTCCCTTGATGGGTGTTTTTTTAATCTCGCTATTCTTTTAGTTCAAATATAAAGTTATGTCACGATGGCGATTTTAGCTTAAACATAAATTTCGCTGTGCCTTGACTGACCTTTTGCGAAAACGGAAGCTAGTTAAGCTTTCACCCTGTCGTCACTCCAGTTTTTGCTATGAATGATTAGTGTTTGTGCCTGTCTTGTTTTTTGATGTGAAAGCTGTTAGGTTCTCTATGTATAAACCAAACTTAAGGTCGTTTGCAAAACCTTATCATTAAACTAAATCTCAACGCAGCGGTTTTCTTTTGCTTAGCTTTTCTTTTTTCCAAAAGAAAAGTAAGTTTCGCTTTCTGCGGAAAGCGCCAAAGGGGCAGCCCTTTGATGCTGAAATTTTTTAAAAAAAATTTAGCAACACTTTTACTCTACCTAACGGAACATTACAAGTTTACTGCGAAACCCTCTAGTCCTTCACCCTTAGCCATTAGTCTAATTATATATCGCTTTCCATAACTCTTGCAAAAGCTTCCTCTTGAAATTGTCTTGAGTATAAGTTGAAATAATGCCCTTTTTTGGAGAGAAGTTCATTATGTGTCCCCTGCTCAATTATCCTTCCCTTTTCAACAACAAGAATTAAATCAGCCATCCTAATCGTGGAAAGCCTATGCGCAATAATAAAAGCTGTTCTGCCATCAAGAACTGTTTCTATAGCTTCTTGGATTAAATGTTCAGTTTGTGTGTCAATTGAGGAGGTCGCCTCGTCAAGCACCAAAATAGGGGCATTTGCAACTATTGCCCTCGCAAAAGAAATAAGTTGTTTTTCGCCAGTTGAAAGCCTATCTCCGCTCTCACCAACAGTTTCCTCATATCCCTTAGCTAGCTTTTTAATGACAGTGTCTGCCTTAGAGAGCTTAACTGCCTTTTCAATATCCTCATCAGTTGCATTTGGTGCACCATACATTATATTCTCTTTTATAGTCCCAGAGAATAAATGAGGTGTTTGAGGTACATAGCCTATATTTCTATGCATCCACAAAACTGAACGCTCTTTATAATCTTTGTTGTCAATTAAGATTTTGCCTTTAGTCGGCTCAAAAAAACGACAAGCTAAATTTACTAGTGTGCTCTTCCCAGCCCCTGTTTCTCCAACTATAGCAACAGTTGTGCCAAATGGAATTGACAAATTAAAGTTTTCGAGGATATAATCCCCTCCGTCAGGATATTTAAACCACACATTCTCAAACTGAATATCTCCCTTAATATCCTCCCAGTTTTCTGTTTTTGGGTTAAAATAATCGCCATACTTCTCTATAACCTCTTTTGTATCGGTTACCTCTGTTTCTGTTTCAAGCAAATCAAACACACGCTCAACACTAGCTTGTGTGGCAATTATATTTGTTATCTGTTTTGCAAAATCTTGAATAGGATTGAAAATACCAACAGCATAGGTTATGAATGTTGAGAAAGTTGCAAGCTCCATAACTTCGCTAACAACTAAGTTTCCTCCGCTTTGCAACACAATTGCAACAGCCACAGAACTGCATAAAGTGATAAGAGGAATGTATATGCCTTCAAGCCTAGCATGGCGCTGATTTGCCTTTGTTAGCTCGCTTGTTGTCACAGTGAATTCATCATAGTTTTTATATTCAATTGAGAGTGTCTTTGAGGTTTTAGCCCCCATTATGCCCTCGTTGTATTGTCCGACAATATTTGAGTTGACTTTTCTTATCTCTCTGTTAGCATCAAGAAGCTTTCTTTGAAAGTAAAGGGTTATGATAGAGATGGCTGGGATAATTGTCATTACTAAAAGCGCTAGTTTAAGGTTTAGAAATGACATTGAAATAAACGCACCAGCAATATAAATAAAAGATGTCATCAAATACATAATTGTCCAAGAAACTATAGCAGCCATTCTGTTTGTATCGCCAATTGTTCTAGCTAATATATATCCGACAGGCGTTTTGTTATAGTAAGAAAAGGAAAGAGTTTGAAGCTTTGTGAAAACAGCCCTTTTTAAATCTCGCCCAATAGACATCTCCACTAACATAGCCATCTTCGAAGATACAACTATCAGTATAGTTTGCACAGCAATTATCAAAGCGTATAAACCAACAAAGCTCCAAATGCCATCAGTTGTTTTATAAGCAACAAAGTGGTTAAGCGCATATCGGCTAAATAGTGGATACAAGATGTCCGCTCCAGAGGCTAATATTGTTATAAGCAAGATTTGGATTAGCCCTTTATAATAAGGCTTGACAAAAGGCTCAACCTTTTTCCACTGATTTGGATCAAAGGGCTTGTTATATTCTATTTCTTTATATCCACTCACTAGTTCTTCACCTCCTCAATAAACATATCTTCATTGCTAAACTGAATGTCATATATTTTTTTATAAATACTATCCTGCTCCAAAAGGGACTTATGGCTGCCTCTTTCTGCAATAGAGCCATCTTTAAGCACAATAATCTCATCTGCATGCATGATAGAGTTAATCCTATGCGAGATGATTATAGTTGTTGACTTTTCCTCTCTGCTTCGCAGTGCATTTCTTATAGCGAAGTCAGTTTCGGAGTCAAGGGCGGATAGAGAATCATCAAACACCATTATTGGAGGCGACTTAGTCAGCATTCTTGCAATGGCAACTCTTTGTTTTTGACCTCCTGAAAGAGTAACTCCCCTTTCTCCAACTATTGTTTCATAGCCGTCTTTGAAGCTTAATATAGAGCTATGAATTGAGGCTGTTGTCGCAGCCTTTTGAACAGAATCTTCCCCCACATCTCCAGAAATAGCGATATTGTCTTTTATAGTTTTTGAGAATAGGAAAGGCTCTTGAAGCACCATTCCAACATTCTCTCTTAAATGAGAGAGTCTATAATCTTTTGTGCTGATGTTATCTATCATAACAGAGCCATCAGTTGGGTCATATAGGCGATTTAAAAGGTGGACTAAGGTTGATTTACCAGAGCCAGTTCCCCCAAGTATTCCTAAAGTTTTTCCTGACTTAACATGAAAACTAATATTTTTTAACACTTCTCTGCTATCATTCTCATAGCTATAACAGACATTGTCATATACAATATCGCCAGTTATCTCTTCAGTAGAGCCGTTTTCATTTGCATCTTCCTCTTCGGCTTCTAATATATATGCCACTCTTTCAAGAGAAACCCCCATCTTGCTAACTTCTGAGGACATTCGTCCAAGCCTTCTTATAGGCCATATTATCATTGTGTTGTATGATAAAAAAGCTATAAGCTCGCCTAAAGTTAACTCGCCGTTTATAGCAAATACAACGCCAACAGCTATAACGGTCATATTTTGAATGCCTGTAAAAAAATCGGCAAGCCCCCAATATAGCCCCATAGTTGTACCAAGGTTTTTCCAAATCTCAAAGAAGCGAAAGTTCTTTTCATCAAACT
Source organism: uncultured Oscillospiraceae bacterium (assembly GCA_964369265.1). Taxonomy (GTDB): domain Bacteria; phylum Bacillota; class Clostridia; order Oscillospirales; family Ruminococcaceae; genus DAMCAP01. Next base: position 4,982 of record CAYJEV010000073.1, on the reverse strand, counting down.
TATCCATTTCAAAGCTTTCTCTTCCAAAAGCTTTAACAACTCGAATTCCTGTTAGATTCTCTTGTATGACAGACATTAAAGCGCCTTCTGCTTCATCTGTCTTCATAAATTGTTTATATATTTTGCTGTAGAAAATTGTTGTATAACCGACTATAATAGGTATAAAGGCAACAGCAACTAAAGATAATGTAAAGTTCATCGCTATCATAAGCGATAGCGTTATGCAAACTAAAAGCAGAATTCTTATTGTTTCAATTATATGATTTGAAACAAAGCCGTTAATAACATCCATATCGGAGGTTGCCCTTTGGATTATATCTCCTGTTTGATGAGAGGAGTGCCAGCTAAAGGGAAGCTTTTGTATGTGAATGTATAGCTTATTTCTCATATCTCTTGTAACGCCTTGAGAAGAGGTTGTTATGCTAATTCTGAAAATATAGTTTGCAATTCCTGATATTATGGCGATTATAATTAGTATCGCACCAAATATCCAAAGGTTATTTACGAAATAATCTCTGCCCCCTAAACTGCTGAAGATATCTTCAAAATAGTGAGGAAGCTCAGGGGCGATATCGCCAATGACGCTATCAACAGTAAACGCTACAATTTGCGGCATAATAGTGTTGAGGATGGTTGTGAGGGTGACACATAAAAAAGCTATGACTAAATATCCTGTATAAGGTTTGATGAATGTTCTAAGTATTTTATATTTATTTGATTTCATGTTGCCCCCTATGTTTTATATCTTTTTAGTTTTATAATAAATTTAATTAAGTGAAATTATATCATAAATTCAGAGAATTTTGATATAATTGTCCATGTTTTGTGGTTGTCATTTATGACGAGCAAAACGGACATCAAAATCGCCCCTGCGAGGTCTATAATGATTGCGCTAGCAATTATTATATCATAAATTCAGAGAATTTTGATATAATTGTCCATGTTTTGTGGTTGTC
>CAYJEV010000073.1:0-3926 GCA_964369265.1 uncultured Oscillospiraceae bacterium | reverse complement strand
ATTTTGATATAATTGTCCATGTTTTGTGGTTGTCATTTATGACGAGCAAAACGGATATCAAAATCGCCCCTGCGAGGTATATAATGATTGCGCTAGCAATTATTATATCATAATAAGGCTATTCCTACAATACGAAAAATTCTAAATGGAGTGAAAAATGAAAAGATTTCTTTCAATGTTACTGCTATCTTCTATGCTTTTGCTAACTTCTTGTGGCAATGAAGAAAGGGCTGTAATAACTTATAATACAGAAGAAAATATTATATCGCTTGATCAACAATTTGTGACAGGGAGCGATAATCAAAATATATTAAGAGGCTTGTTCACCCCTCTAATTGCTATAAATAGCGAGGGAGGAATATCGAGCTTAGGCGCAGAGAGCTATTCTATATCGCCAGATGGCTTAACCTACACCTTCCAGATACACCCTGAACTTTATTGGTCGGATGATACAAAAGTAACCGGACATGATTATGCTTATGGAATTAAAAGGATATTCTCGCCTGTAGTGTCGGAGATGACGTTGCAGTATTCTGCTATAAAAAATGCAGAAGAAGTAATGAATGGTGCAGATATATCAAGCCTTGGTGTTTCCTCGACTGAAAGCACATTAACCATAACGCTATCTTCTCCTTCGAGCACCTTTCTTCATTTGCTGACAAATCCAGCCTCCTACCCTTGCAAAGAAGATTTCTTTTTAGAACAAAAAGGCAGATATGCTATTGATGAGGATAGCATTTTAACTTGCGGTCAATTTCAGCTGTATAGCTGGAGTGGCTCAAGGATTATAATGATGCCAAACGAGGATTATCCTTTTAATATGGCAGAAAATGATATTATAGTAAATCATAATAGCGACGATATAAAAGCCGCTTTCTTTGCTGGCACTAACGATATATACAGCTTATCCTATAGCGAACTTGAGGAATTTAATGGTTACTCTTTAGTTCAAACAGGTGTCGAGAGCTATAATTTAATTATAAACCCAAACGTGCTAGGACTTGATAATGAAGATATTAGGAAAAGCATTGTTGCGACTGCGACAGAGGAGTTTGATATACTCGATATAGGAAGGGCAATTGAAAGCGATGGCATTTTCCCTCCAGAAATGACATTTGAGGGAAAGTCTTATAGAGAGGCTGTGTTGGAAAACACCTTTGATAGCGATAATTACACCCCTCTTGCTGTATATGAGTTTAATGAGCTTGTAAATGAGGTGGTAGCTGGAAATAGGCTTGAGCTCACAATAAGCTATCCAAACATTGCCCCAGCAGAAAAGTTTGCTAACTCTGCGCATATTGCTTTAAGAGATGGGCTATCTGTAAATACAAATTTAGAAGCAAAATCAGACGCTGAGATTATAGCTTTGTTAGAGTCAGGCAAGTTTGATATTATAATTGCTCCAATTACCTCAACTTCCTCTGATTACAAAAGCTATTTAAACAGCCTTTCTATTTTTAGCGATATCACCCCAAAATATACTAGTGGTGTTAGCTCAGCATTAGATTTAAAGAGCTTAGAGGATAGTTTAATGATGGAAATGTATGTTGTGCCAATGTACTACACACCAGCATTTGTTGCATACAACTCGCCTGTTGAACAGGTCACAATACAAAAATACACTAATTTAATTATCCCAACAATAGTCTAACAACTCAAAAACAAGCCAATACTATTGCAAATCATTGTTTAATATGTTACAATATTCCATAATGATATATCGAATGATGACATAAGGAGGTTATATTATGAATTCAAAATTTAAAAAGGCAAAACTAGGAGTATTTTCTCTTCTCATTTTATTAGTCGCATACTACTTATTCACATCTTCCCCAAACCTAAACCCACTATACGCAGAGGGAGCGTTCTTTTGGTGTGTTTTAGTGACAGTTATTGTGATGATAAACGCATTCTTTCAGTGGAGCGGTTCTCTTTCTGATGTGTTTGTTCAGCAAGAGGGGGGCGTACAGGTTAATATGCCTGAGTTCACCCAATTTAAAAACTTAGGTAAGATTTCTAAATATGTATTAGTAGTTGTTTGGGGAGCATTCTTTGCCTTAACCATCTACTCGACTGTGTTTTTTCATTGGCAATCTTATCGTGACCAGTTAGGCGAGCCAGAGGTAAAGACTTTCTCAAGCGACGTGCAACCAATTGACCTTGCACAAATCCCAATTGTTGATGAAAGACTTGCTATAAATCTTGCTGACAAAAAGCTTGGCGAAAGGCCGTCTTTGGGAAGCCAAGTTATGCTTGGAAATCCAACAATTCAAATGGTTAATGACAAGCTGGTTTGGGTTGTGCCTTTAGAGCATTCAGGCTTGTTCCAGTGGATAAACAATCTTGAGGGTACTCCAGGGTATATTATTGTTTCTGCAACGAATGTCAATGATGTTGAGTATGTTGATAGCCATTTGTTAAAATATCAACCAAATGCTTATCTGCTTGACAACCTAACTAGATATGTCCGCTTTAACTCCGCTTTATTCAATGGTATAACAGACTTCTCCTTTGAGCTTGATGAAGAGGGCGTTCCTTATTGGGTTATCACAACATACGAAAACCTAAAAGGCTTTGCTCTTCCAGAAGCGACTGGTGTGCTAACTGTTAATGCTTCAACAGGCGATATTGCCGAGTATGGCATAGACAACATTCCAGATTGGGTTGATAGAGTTCAGCCTGTTAGCTTTATTGTAAACCAAATTTACAATAAGGGAGAATATGTTCATGGCTTCTTAAACTTCTCTGATAGAGATAAATATATGCCTTCAGAAGGAAGCGCTATAATCTATAACAACGGAAACTGCTATCTATTCACAGGCTTAACAAGCGTTGGTAATGATGAGAGTGCTATTGGCTTTATGATGGTAGATATGGTTAACAAAGACACTATACTTTACCAAATGAATGGCGCAACTGAAAGAGCTGCTGAGTCTTCTGCGGAAGGCAAGGTACAGCATTTAGGCTACAATGCTTCCTTCCCTATTATTCTTAATGTATCAAACAGACCATCCTACTTCATGACACTTAAAGACCAAGAGGGACTAATTAAGCAGTATGCTTTTGTGTCTGTTGAGAGCTATTCAACTGTTGGAGTTGGCGAAACAATTCAAGATGCCCTTCGTGACTACAACAACGCATTAATGCAAGAGGGCATAGGCGGAGATTTATCTGTTGAGGGGGCTGAGGAAAAGTCAATCACAGGAACTGTGCTTCGTATTGAAAGCCAATTTGATGGCACACAGACTGTGTATCATCTATTAGTTGACAGCGACGATAGCGTTGTGTTTACAGCAACTACAAGCGTTTCTGCTGAGCTTTCCATCACTCAACCAGGCGATACTGTTTCTATATCATACCTTGAGCCTGTCATTGAGTCACCTATCATAAATGTAACTGCATTTGATAATAACTCACTACGAATAGGATAAACACAAATTTTTCTGTTTTATAAGTGAATAGCGAAAAATAATTGATATTAGATTTAGGGGCAGTCATTTATGACTGCCCCTACTTAGCGTTTATTGTAATAAACCATCTTAAACAAGAGGTTTAAGCATAAAACTTTCTATATAGTTTAATAATAGATATTTCGCTCTACATCATCAATATCAATGGAAATTACTCTTCCTTTTTCGTCAATAGCTGGATGAGAAAGAAAAATAAACTGAAATTCATCTAAAATAGTTGTTTCTTCTGTTGATAAGTTTACCTTTGCAATAATGCCTTCGGCTTTTTGATATGGACGGTAGTTATAATCGCTAGTTTCTAAATAGATTAGTTGCTGTTCATCTTGATATATTTTAGATATTTGAGATTTAGTTAGTTCTGGGAAAATTAGCGAATGTTCTTCAGAGGTAAAGTCAGCGCTAAACTCTGGCGCATTATTCTCAACAATACACAAAACATCTTCTGTTTGATAAGCA
>CAYJEV010000072.1:0-8484 GCA_964369265.1 uncultured Oscillospiraceae bacterium | reverse complement strand
TTGGTTTTGTCATTTAATATTTTGCATAACCAAAAATAGTAGGGTGCGGCGCTCGACGCACCGTCGCACAGAAATCACAATAAGGAACGATTGACAGGTCATTTTGGTTTGTGGGGGTATAGGGTTTTGCAGTGCCATTTGCGCTTGTCCGTTTAATAAAATTATCAACTGTATAAAACAAAATATCAAAAAAGGCAAGGATTTTCTGTTTGCCTTTTTTGATTAGTTAGGTTTTTGGTATTAGCTAACAGCGTTTGCAAATCTGTTATCGACAACTTTATCAAAGTCAACAGGGGTTGTAAGCTCGCCAGCAGCAATCATAACCTCGCATAAACGAGAGAGAGCTTCTTCTTTCATAACAGGAGTTGTGTTCCAAGCATCAATGCTTCGATATCGCTCAACAACTTTTACCAAAACCTCATGTGAAGTATCTGGGAAATAGCCAGCAATTGCTTTAGCAACATCCTCTGAAGAAGCAGTCGCAACCCATTCTTGACCTTTAGCAATAGCATTTGTAAAGTTTTGGATAAGCTCAGGATTTTCCTTCATAAATTCGCTGTCTGAAAAGTAAGCTGTATATGGTATCTCTCCGCTTTCCTCGCCAATAGAGGCAACAATATGTCCCTTGCCCTCCATCTCTATCATAGAAGCTGTTGGCTCAAACAAGGCAACATAATCCCCTTCACCAGCCAAAAAAGCGCCAGCCATCGCCGAAAACTCTGTTGCTGTGTCCATGTAAAGATCGTCTGTTGTGTCCAGCCCTTTTTGAGTTAGTGTATAGTCTAGCACCATGTTAGGAACGCCGCCTTTTCTTCCTCCAAGCAAATGGCTGCCCTTTAAATTATCCCAGCTAAACTCTGCTGCTGTTTCGTTTGCAACTAAAAAAGAACCATCACGCTTTGTTAGTTGAGCGAAAATAACAGGATAGTCTTCCTTGCCCTCGTTGTAGACATAAATGCACGCCTCAGGCCCTGCTAAACCTATTTCAACATCCCCTGAAAGCACAGCAGTCATAACAGTATCTGCTCCTTGCCCAGAGATTAAATCAATGCTAATGCCCTCCTCCTCAAAAAAGCCTTTTTCAATGGCTGCATACTGAGGAGCGTAAAACACAGAACGTGTTACTTCAGATAAGCTAATTTCCGTTAGCCCGCTTGCTGGTGAACTCGCATTACTACACCCCACCATAAGTACAAAACTTAGGCTCAAAACAATTGCTAATAATTTCTTCATTGGTTATTCCCTCCATATAATGCTTTTTCTATATATAAAACAGCGAGATACATCAGCGTTGCCATCAAAGACAGCACCACAACCCCTGCCATTACCAAATCTAGCTGAAACACTTGGCTTCCATACACAATGAGATAACCTATCCCAGCCCTCGACACTAAAAATTCACCAACTATAACCCCAACCCAAGACATTCCAACGCTAATTTTAAGCGCTGATATTATAGTCTTTTTGTTGTATGGTAACACTAGCTTTCTGAAGATGGTAAGCCTATCTGCCCCTAGTGACTGCGTTAGTTTTATCAGCTCTTTATCTGTCGCTAAAAAGCCACTAAGCACATCTAATGTCATCACAACAATAGAAATAGATAGCGTCATGCCAATAATAGCCCCTGTTCCAGCTCCTAGCCACACAACAAACAATGGTCCAAGCGCAATCTTAGGCAGTGCGTTTATAACCACTAAATACGGTTCAAGCACCTTCGACCAAAACGGCGAAAGCCATAATAACATAGCCAGCAAACAACCAAGAAAGCTCCCAAGAAAGAACCCCACTATAACCTCACCAACTGTTACAAATAGATGATAAAAAAGCTCTCCACTAACAACAAGCTCATAAATAACCCCAAGAGTCCTAGAGGGCGAGCTGGTTATAAAGCTATCAATTATATCAAAATAAGCAAGCACCTCCCAAATAGCCAAAAATATTAGGAAGATTGAAAGGCGAGCTGTTGATATTAGTCGCTTTTCTCTTTTTATGTTATGAAGATATATCTCTCTTGAAGTTTTACTGGAGGCATTTTTAGCTTCTTGCTTAAATATGTTCATCAATATCCCTCCATATGTCATTAAAATAGCCCCCAAACTTCTTATCTTCCCTCGTCTTAGTTCCTCTTTCGCCCTCAAAGTTTATTTCATATATGCTCTTTAATTTTGCTGGTCTTTTTGAAAACACAACAACTCTGTCTGATAAGCTTATTGCTTCGCTTATATCATGAGTTACCAAAAGGGCTGTCATTTTCTCTGATTTAATAATGTTTGCGATGTCGCTTGACACATGAAGCCTAGTTTGGTAGTCGAGCGCGCTGAAGGCTTCGTCTAATAGCAGTAAAGTCGGCTTTGTGGCAAGGGTTCGTATAAGTGCCACACGCTGACGCATGCCTCCTGAAAGTTCTTCAGGATAGCTGTTTTTAAATTCAGCCAAGCCATATTTATCTATTAAGCTTAAAGCGTAGTTTTTATTTTCTTCTGTTAAAATGCCTTTAATCTCAAGCCCAAGATAGACATTTTCTTCTATAGTTCTAAAAGGGAATAAGCAATCCCTTTGAAGCATATAACCAACTGAGGCGAGTTCATCTTGCTTTGATGTAATTTCTATTTTGCCTTTATCTATGGAAGTTAGTCCCGATATTGCTGAAAGGATTGTAGATTTACCACAACCTGACGGCCCTATCAACGATACAAACTCGCCTTCATTAATAGAAAAGCTAATCTCGCTAACAACATCAAGCTGTTTTTCTTCTGTTTGATAACTGATACTAACTGAGTCTAGCCTTAAAATTTGCACCTCGTCACCTCCTTACAAGTCATTATATTCAAGTTTTTGATTCTCGGTGAACAAAAATATAAGAAATAGTATTTTAGGTGTTGCTTAAATGGGTTTATTTCTGTTATAATAAGGAGTAAAGCAAAATTGCCATCTAACGGGAGGATTCTATGATAGAAAAATTAAAATTTGCTGAGGAGAGATATGAGGAGATAAACAACAACCTCATGGACCCAACAGTTATAAATGATAACGAGCGTTATCGTAACCTAATGAAAGAATATAAAAACCTAACGCCAATCGTTGAGAAGTTCAAAGAGTATCAAGGCGCAGTTGAGAGCTTTGAAGAAGCTAAGATGATGCTTGATGAGGGCGGAATGGATAAGGACTTTAAGGAAATGGTTGAAGAGCAGTATAAGGAGTCGCAACAAAACATGGCTGACTACTTTGAAGAGCTTAAAATTCTTCTTCTGCCAAAAGACCCAAATGATGATAAGTCTGTTATTGTCGAGATTAGAGGAGGAGCTGGCGGAGATGAGGCAGCTTTGTTTGCTAACTCTCTATATCGTATGTACTCAATGTATAGCGCAGGAAAAGGCTGGAAGACTGAGATTCTATCCTCCAACCAAACAGAGCTTGGCGGATATAAGGAAATTAGCTTCTCTATTGAGGGCGAAGGCGCTTATAGCAAGTTTAAGTTTGAGAGCGGAGTTCATAGAGTTCAGCGTGTCCCAGACACAGAGGCATCAGGCCGTATACACACATCCACTGTTACAGTGGCTGTGCTTCCAGAGGTTGAAGAGGTTGAGTTTGAACTTAATGCTGGCGACCTAAAAATTGATACTTACAGAGCTGGCGGAGCTGGCGGACAGCACGTTAATAAGACTGAGTCTGCTATTCGTATAACTCACCTTCCAACAGGAACAGTTGTTGAATGTCAAGATGAGCGTTCCCAACATAAAAATAGAGATAAGGCGATGAAGATCCTTCGTTCTCGTATATATGAAAAGCAAGTTATTGAACAGCAAGCAGCTATTGCTTCTGAAAGAAAGAGCCAAGTTGGTACAGGAGATCGTTCCGAGAGAATTAGAACATATAACTATCCTCAAGGACGTATCACAGACCATAGAATTGGGCTAACTCTATACAAAATGGATCAATTTATGAATGGCGACATAGAAGATATGGTGGATGCGCTGATAACAGCTGACCAAGCTGAAAAGTTGCGTTCTTCAACAGAGGAGTAAGGTGAGATTAGTGCAGACTAGGATTGTATTTGAAGCTAGTGAGGCAGTTTTAGCGATAAAAGAGGGGGAAGTTGTGGCAGTGCCGACAGAAACTGTCTATGGGCTTGCGGCTGATGGGCTAAATCCAGATGCTGTTAGCAAGATATTTTCTGTTAAGGGCAGACCGCAAGACAACCCCCTAATTCTACACATCACCGACGAAGAGATGTGGGGCGAGCTTGTGGAGAATATTCCAGAAAAAGCCAAAAAGCTTGCTGCTGCCTTTTGGCCAGGGCCTTTGACAATCATATTAAAAAAGAGCGGCAAAGTTCCAGACATAACCTCTGGTGGGCTTGATACGGTTGGAGTTAGAATGCCAGACAGCCGAGTTACATTAGAGCTTATTCGCCTAGCTAACACACCTCTAGCTGCACCTTCTGCTAACATTAGTGGCAGACCTTCCCCAACAAACTCAAAACACTGCTTAGTCGACCTTGACTCTAAAATACCTTTTATAGTTGAGGGAGGAGAGTGCAGGGTTGGAATTGAATCGACAATAATCTCTTTAGTTGATGAGCCTTTGCTTCTTCGACCAGGAGTTATAACAGCCGAGGAGCTTTCAGAAGTGTTGGGCGAGGAAGTTATAGTATCTTCTGCTGTGTTAGAAAAACTTGCCGAAACTGACAAACCTTTATCGCCAGGAATGAAATATCGACATTATTCACCTAAAGCAAAGGTTATAATAGTAGATGGAGATAAAGAAGGCTTTATGGAATTTCTCTCTAACACTAGCGAAAACGCTTTTGCCCTTGTTTTTGATGAGGATATCTCTAGCTCTCCTAGAAAAGCTGTTAGTTATGGCAGCGAAAAGGACAGTCTATCGCAGGCTAGGAGATTATTCTCTTCTTTGAGAGAGCTTGACGAGCTTGGGGCAGAGATAGTATACGCAAGGCTTCCATCCAACAAAGGAATTGGGCTTGGCGTTTATAATCGAATGCTCAGAGCTGCTGGATTTGATGTTATAAAGCTTTAGGAAGAAAGGATTGTTTGTGGATATGAAAGACATAAAAATTATTGGTGTGACTGGCAGAAGCGGCAGCGGCAAAAGCACTGTCTGCAAGGTGCTAAACGATATAGGTATTGATGTTATAGATGCCGATTTAGTACATAGGGAGATAGTCGATGCTGGGCAGCCTTGTCTTGCTGATATTGCGTTAGAGTTTAGCATTATGATTTTGAATGCCGATGGCACATTAAACAGAAAAAAGCTTGGCGAAGTTGTGTTTTCAGACAAAGATAAGCTTGCTAGGCTTAATCAGATAACCTTCCCATACATTAAAAAAGAGATAATGAATAAAGTTTCTTTGCTGGAGAAAAAGGGAAGAAAGGTTGTTGTTATTGATGCACCAACTCTTTTTGAAAGCGGGCTAAACCATCAGTGCGACTTCATTGTATCTGTTATTAGCGAGGATGCTGAAAATATAAATAGAATTGTTATTAGGGATAGACTAAGCGATGATATGGCTAGAAATAGGCTTTCTTCGCAACATACAAATGAGTTTTTTAAGCTGCATTCAGATGTGATTATTGAAAATCACTCTAGCATTGAGGCTCTTTCAAATTCAGTTAAAGCGATATTTGGAAAGCTTGCTAGCATGGCTGTGGGTGTTTAGGTGAGGAAGCTTTTTATAAGGGGAGTTCTCCTTTTGATGCTTGCTGCTATCTGCTTTTTATTTGCCCTGCCTTATGCAAGGACACTGCTCTATCCTCTCGAATATAGAGAGCTTATAGAGAAGTATTCTAGCGAAAATGGCTTGCAACCTGAGTTTATTGCTGGTGTTATTTACACTGAAAGCAGATTTAGGCCAGAGGCTGTTTCCTATGCCGATGCTAAAGGGCTTATGCAGATAACAGAAGATACCTTTGAATGGGCAGCATGGCGAATGGGAGATACAACAACAACCTATGAACAAATATTTGAGCCAGAAGTTAATATAAAATATGGAAGCTATATTCTAAAGCTTTTGAAAGAGGAATTTGTATCTCTTGAAGTCACTTTGGCGGCTTATAATGCTGGCTGGGGGAATGTAAAGGAATGGCTTGCCGATGAAAACTACAGCCCAAATGGCACAGAGCTTGTTGAAATACCCTTTAAGGATACCAAAAATTATATACCAGATGTATTGAACGCTAGTGAAATATACAAAGAGTTATATTTCTCTTGAGTTTTATGACATTTATTAAATAAATTAAACTTGATGCAGGCTAGGGTGCCCGATATAATCCGAATGTGTTTATTATGGGCTGGTTCGAATTATATCGGTCACCCTACTGCATCTTTGATAAAAGAAAGGAAAGGTTAAGAGTTATGAGCGAAAAAACTAAAGGCGAACTACTAAAAGAACAGTTAGTATATGAGAATACTGATTGCTTCAAGACAATGAGCGATGATGAGATTAATAAGGCATTTGAGTTTTGTGAGGGATACAAAAACTATCTAAACAGCTCAAAGACTGAAAGAGAGTCTGTTGATACAGCTCTTAAAATGCTTGAGTACACTGGGTTTAAGCCGTTTGATAGAAATGCTTCTTATAAGGCTGGCGATAAAGTTTACTACAACAACAGAGGCAGAGCGCTTATAACTGCTGTCATTGGCAAAAAGGCGATTAGCGAAGGCGTGCAGATTATTGCAAGCCATATCGACTCTCCTCGCCTTGACTTAAAGCCTGTTCCTCTTTATGAAGAATCTAACATGGCTTATTTAAAAACGCATCATTATGGCGGCGTTAAAAAATACCAATGGCTTTCCCTTCCTTTAGCTCTTCATGGTGTAATTGTTAAAAAGAGCGGAGAGGTTATAAAAGTTAGCATTGGCGAGGCTGAGCATGAGCCAGTATTTGTTATTAATGACCTACTAATTCATCTTGCTAAAGATCAAATGGCAAAGAATATGAAAGATGCTGTTCCAGGCGAGAGCTTAAATGTTTTAGTTGGGGGAATACCTTTTAAGGATGATAAAGTATCTGAAAAGGTTAAGCTTAATATATTAGCGATGTTGTTTGATAAGTATCAAATGGTTGAGGCTGACTTTTTAAGTTCTGAGCTAATGTTAGTTCCTGCTTTTAAAGCGAAGGATGTTGGGCTTGATAGAAGCTTTGTTGGCTCTTATGGCCATGACGATAGAGTGTGTGCGTACACTTCTATTATGGCGACTATTGCAAATCCTGAACCTGAGTTTACATGTTTAACTGTGCTTTCAGATAAAGAAGAAACAGGCTCTAATGGTAACACAGGCTTAGATTCAACTATGATTTCTGATTTTGTTCATTCCCTTGCTAAAGGCTTTGGCGAAGATGGCAGAATTGTGCTTAATAATTCTCGTTGCTTATCTGCTGATGTTAATGGGGCTTTTGATCCAAACTACGGCGAGGTTTATGAGAAGAGAAACTCTTGTTTTGTTAATAAGGGCACTGTTATTTCAAAATACACAGGCTCTGGCGGAAAAGGCGGCACTAACGATGCCTCTGCTGAATTTATGGGTTATGTTCGAGCAATGCTTGAGGATAACAATGTTGTGTGGCAGATAGGCGAGCTTGGCAAGATTGATCAAGGCGGCGGCGGTACAGTTGCTATGTTCATCTCTCAGCTAGGCGCTGATGTTGTTGATGTTGGTGTTCCTGTTCTTGGTATGCACTCTCCTTATGAAGTTGTTGCAAAGACTGATGTTTACAACACTTACAAGGCTTTTGATGCATTCTACAAAATGAAATAAGGAGTTATATTATATGGCTAAAACTATTGGAGTTATTGGAGGAATGGGTCCTCTTGCAACGGCTGACTTTTTTAATAAAATCATTAGTTTAACACCAGCAAAAAACGATAGCGAGCATATTCCTGTTATAGTCTATAATAATACTAATATTCCAGATAGAACCTCTGCTATTTTAGGGGAGGGGCTTTCTCCTACAAAGGAACTAATTCATACAGCGAAAACACTTAAAAATATGGGGGCAGACTTTTTGGTTATGCCCTGCAACACAGCTCATTACTATCTTAAGGAAATTAAAGAGAATGTTGATATTCCAGTCATTGATATGATTGAGGAAACTGTTTTGATAGCTAAAGAGCGAGGCATTAGAAAAATTGGTTTGCTTGCAACAAAAGGCACTATTGATAGTTGTGTTTACACAAAAATGCTTGAAAAGCATGGTGTCGAGTATGCCCTTCCTGATGAGGAGGGGCAGAAAGCGATAACACATGTTATATATAATGGCATTAAAGCTGGCGACTACAGCATTGATGTATCAAGCTTTCAAAGAGCAATAAACAGAATGACTGAAAGCGGGGCAGAGGTTATGCTTCTTGGTTGCACTGAGCTTCCCCTCGCTTTTGCCAACTGGGATTTTGGTGTCGAGTCAGTCGAGTCAAGCTTAGTCTTAGCGAAAAAAGCTGTTAAGCTTGCGCTTGAAGCCTAGCCACC
>CAYJEV010000071.1:0-8538 GCA_964369265.1 uncultured Oscillospiraceae bacterium | reverse complement strand
CTTTGTGCGAAATCCTTATAATCATTAACCCTTATCCATTATTTCAAAAATAGGGGCAGATAAAATATCAGCCCCTAAATCATTATTATTAAATCTGTTCCATTCCAGCTGAAATGCCATGCTTAACTCTGTCATTTACCTCAGAACGTTTTGCATTGTTAAATCTGTCTAGCGTACCAACAAGGTATCCTGTGATACGTCTAATTCTCTCGATTGGTGGTGAGTTAGGATCTAAAGTGTCACGCTTGCAACCAGGGCAAACATTGTCGATAATGCCTGTGTATCCGCAAACAGAATCTCTATCAACAGGGTGGTTAACAGAACCATAACCAACACCAGACTCCTTCATCATTCTAACAATAGCCTCAAATGCATCAACATTCTTCGCAGGATCGCCCTCAAGCTCAACATATGTAATGTGTCCAGCATTTGTTAGCGCATGGTAAGGGGCTTCTAAAGCTATTTTCTCCATTGCAGAAATCTCATGCCACACAGGTACATGGAAAGAGTTAGTGTAATACTCTCTATCTGTAATTCCTTTAATAACACCATATTTATTTTTGTCTATGTTAATAAATCTGCCGGATAAGCCCTCTGCTGGAGTTGCGATTAGAGAGAAGTTTAGCTTAGTTTCAGCAGCCTTTTCGTCAAGCCTTTTTCTAATAAAGCCAACAATTTTTAGCCCAAGCTCTTGAGCTTCCTTGCTTTGACCATGATGCACACCAATCAAAGAAGTTAAGCACTCTGCAAGACCAATAAATCCGCAAGACAGTGTACCATGCTTAATAACTTCGTCAATGCTGTCCTCTGTATCATATTTATCAGAATCAAGCCATACACCCTGACCCATTAGGAAAGGGAAGTTTTTCATTTTCTTTTTGCACTGAATAGCAAATCTCTCTAATAGCTGCTCAATAACAAGATTTACAGTTGAGTCAAGCTTTGTGAAGAATAAATCAACATCACCCTTAGACTCAATTGCAAGGCGAGGAAGGTTAATTGAAGTAAAGCTTAAATTACCTCTTCCAGTTACTATCTCACGAGATGGGTCATACACATTACCAATAACTCTTGTACGACAACCCATATAAGCAACCTCTGTTTCAGGTCTGCCTTCTTTATAGTATTGCAGATTAAATGGTGCATCTATAAAGCTAAAGTTAGGGAATAATCTCTTAGCAGAAACTTCGCAAGAAAGCTTAAATAAATCATAGTTAGGCTCGCCAGGATTGTAGTTAACGCCTTCTTTGATTTTGAAAATTTGGATAGGGAAGATAGGAGTTTCGCCTCCACCTAAACCAGCTTTAGTAGTTAATAGAAGGTTTTTAACAACCATTCTGCCCTCAGGGGAAGTATCTGTTCCGTAGTTAATGGAGCTGAATGGGATTTGTGCACCAGCACGAGAATGCATTGTGTTTAGGTTATGTATGAATGCTTCCATAGCTTGGTATGTTGCGTCTTCTGTTTCTTTTAGTGCATGAGAAGATACTTTTTCTAGTATAGCATCAATATTTGGAACATCAACCTTAGCTAGTAGAGCTGATTTAACAAGCTTTGTAAAATCATTTACATTAGCAAGAGTTGGTACATTGCCAGCCTCTGCAAGCTCTGTAATAATAGTGTTTGCTGTTTCTTTAGCAGAATCTGCAAGGAAGATGTCAAGAAGCTTAATTAGATTAGCCTTATATAGCTTTTTAAATGTTTTTGCAACACCTGGAGCCATATCATAATCAAAGAAAGGTACACTTTGTCCGCCATGTTGATCATTTTGGTTAGACTGAATTGCAATACAAGCAAGGGCAGAGTAGCTTCTGATATCATTTGGCTCTCTTAAAAAGCCATGTCCTGTTGAGAAGTTGCCTTTAAATAGCTTAGTTAAGTCAATTTGGCAACAAGTTGTGGTTAAAGTTAAAAAGTCAAGGTCATGGATATGAATGCTTCCGCTGTTATGAGCAGAGGAGTGCGCTGGATTTAGAATGAACATATCATAAAATCTCTTTGCGCTTTCAGAACCATACTTTAACATAGTACCCATTGCAGTATCGCCATCTATGTTAGCGTTTTCTCTTTTTATGTCATTCTCAGAAGCGTCTTTAAATGTTAGATCCTCAAACACCTTCATAAGCCTTGTGCTCATTTCACGAACCTTGCTTCTTTCAGAACGATAAAGGATGAACTCTTTAGCCGTTCTTGTGTGACCATTTTCAATAAGCATTTTTTCAACAGCATCTTGAACCTGTTCAACAGTTGGTGAAACAGAGTTATTGCCAAGAAGGTATGATTCAACTTTTAGTGATAGCTCTTGCGCTGTTTGGATGTTATCTCCTCCAACAGCCTTTGCAGCTTTAAAAATTGCCATTGCAATTTTGTCCCTAGAGTATGGGGTTTTTCTGCCATCTCTTTTAGTAATTTCCATTATCATGCCTTTACCTCTTTCTTAATTTTAATTATATATTTAGTTTTTAAATTTATTTCATTGAGATTATAACACAAGATGTAGTGTAAGTCAACGACGAAAAAACTATATATAGTAATATGTTTTTTAGGTAAATTATGAAATTCTAATAAATTTTGATAAAAATACGCTTTCTTTTTATAGTAAAATAGTAAAAATGATATAGTTTCTAGTAACAAATAAATACTATGTGTATTATTATTTTTTAATTTTGTATATTTACACATAACTATATATAGTAAGATGTGCAAAGTATAGAAAATTCACAATAACTAGATATAGTGTTGACTATTGTTTCGTAGCGATATATAATTGATAGTATGTATACCTTATTTTAACAATTAAATTTAGGAGGAAATATGAACTTTAAAGAAGCAGCACTAAAAATTCAAGATCAGCTAGTAAGCTATAGAAGAGATTTTCACATGGAGCCTGAATTATCATTTCAGGAGTTTAAGACACAAAAGAAGATAAAGGATTTCTTAAATGCTAATGGAATAGAAATTCTTCCAATAGAATCACACACATCTGTTGTGGCTGTTGTTAGAGGAGCTAAAAAAGGCAAGACTTTTGCAATGCGTGGCGATATTGATGCGCTGCCAATGCAAGAAAATAGAGATGTTCCATATAAGTCTAAAATTGATGGCATGATGCACTCTTGCGGACACGATGCTCACACAGCTTTAATGATGGGCGCAGCTTTGCTGTTAAATAACGTTAAAGATGAGCTTGCTGGCGATGTTCGCATTATATTCCAAGCTGCTGAAGAGCTGCCACCAGGCGGAGCTAAGGACTTAGTAGCGAAGGGTGTTATGGAAGGTGTTGATGGAGTTATGGCTTTCCATGTAAGCACTGCTGTTCCTGCTGGAAAGGTGCTTTATAAATATGGAGCTATTGGCGCATCTGCTGACAACTTTAAAATCACAGTTACAGGACTAGGCGGACATGGTGCTCATCCACAAAACTGTATTGACCCTGTTGTTATTTCTGCTCAAGTTATCAATGCTCTTCAAACTATCGTTAGTAGAAACCTAGCAGGCCCTCAGGCTGGTGTTATCACAATAGGCTCTATTCATGGCGGAACAAAGTCAAATATTATTGCTGATGATGTTGTGATGGAGGGAACTATAAGAACTCTCGATAAGAAGGTTAGGGAGCTTATTCCAAGAAGAATGGAAGAAGTCCTAAAGGGTATTGAAACTTCCTATAACTGCAAAATTAAACTTGAGCTTGTTTACGGCTATCCTGTGCATGTGAATAACAATGAATTTATTGATAGCTTTGCTATTCCTTCAAGCGCAAAGATTGCTGGCGAAGAAAATATAGTTATGGGGACTGACCCTTCAATGGGTGCAGAGGACTTCTCATACTTTACCGAACTTGTACCTGGTTGTATGGGTTCGCTTGGCTCTGGAAATAAAGAAAAAGGCATTACTGCAAATGGACATAATGCGTTCTTTGATATTGATGAGGACTGCTTATCAATTGGCGTTGCGTGCTTAGTACAGACTGCTTGGGATTTCTTAAACGCTTAATAGTTGTATCAACAAACGGGGAGATTATCTTCCCGTTTAATTTAAATGAAAGAGGAGTTTATCATGGATTTTAAAGAGATAGCTAAAAAATATCAACCAGAACTTGTGAAAATTCGCCGAGATTTTCATATGCATCCTGAACTTTCACTAAAAGAGTTTCGCACAAAAGAGAAAATTATAGAGTTCTTAAAAGCTAATAATGTTGAGATACTGCCTATACAGTCCCATACTTCTGTTGTGGCGATGATAAGAGGCGAGGCAGGCGAGGGGAAGACTTTCGCTGTTAGAGGGGATATAGATGCTCTGCCAATGCCCGACAAAAAAGATGTGCCTTATAAATCAACGGTCGAGAATGTAATGCATTCCTGCGGGCATGATGTGCATACAACCCTTTTAATGGGGCTTGCGCTTGTTATGAATGAGTATAAGAGCGAGCTTAAAGGCAATGTTAAGCTTATTTTCCAAGCTGCTGAAGAGATTGGCGCTGGTGCGTATGATCTTATGAAAAAGGGAGTTATGGATGGCGTTAATGGTGTGTTCTCTTTTCATGTAAACAACCCAACTCCAGCTGGCTGTATTGCGTATAGGAAAGGCGCTGTTTGTGCTTCTTCTGAGGGATTTAAGATAACTGTAACTGGGCTTGGCGGACATGGGGCTCATCCTCACAACTGCATTGACCCTGTTGTTATAGCTTCTCAGCTTGTTGTCACTCTCCAAACAATAATTAGCAGAAATATCGCAGGCCCTCAAGCCGGCGTTATAACGATAGGCTCTATTCATGGCGGTACAAAGTCTAATATCATTGCAGATGATGTTGTGCTTGAAGGCTCGCTTCGCACATTAGATCCAAATGTACGAAACAAAATCGTTGAGAGAATGAACGAGATTTGCAAAGGCTTTGAAACCACATATAACTGCAAGATAGCTTTTGAACAGCCAAAGGGCATTCCAGCTTTGATAAACAACGACGATTTCTTGATGGATTATTGCGTTCCAGCGCTTGAGAAGATTGTTGGCAAGGATAAAATGATTTATGTTAACGATCCGTCTATGGGGGGAGAGGACTTTTCTTTCTTTACTCAACTAGTGCCTGGTGCAATGTGCAGCCTTGGCAGCGGAGATGTGACAAAGCCAATAGTTAATGGGCATAACTCTATGTTTGATGTTGATGAGGAGTGCATTTGGATTGGCGTTGCTTGCATGGCGCAGATTGCTGCTGATTTTTTGGGGAGTGACCAATAGTCGCCCATATAATGTATACCAAGGCAAATAATAATAACACAACAACAAAAACCCTCCGACATTAAATCGGAGGGTAAAATAATTTAATATTTTATGTTAAGACTAGTTAAAAACTAAGCCTTAGCACCTGTACCTGGGTTTTCCTTGCTATCGTCTGGAGTTGTAACAACAACATCCTCAACTAGATCTAGCTCCTCATCAGAGATGAAGTATACGCCTAGAGTTCTAGTCTTGATTTTGAAAGCTTCCTCGTACTCATCGTACATATCGGAATCAGAATCAGCTACTAGAGCGATCTCGCCATCCTTATCAACAGCGTATAGGAACTTCTCTTCGTTGTCGGAGAAGATGCCACAACCAGTTAGAGTTAGCTCGCCCATTCTGTTGAATGTTGCGTAGTTACCGTTGAAGAAGTGTAGGTTAGCAGATGGGTATAGATCGCCGATCTCGTGGTTGAATGTATCAGTTACCTTAGCAACTAGATCATCTTGGTCACAAGTGTCAACTACAAAGTAGTCATACTCGTGATCTTCAAAGTCGATCCACTCTTCAGTGTCGCCATCGCCGAAGTCTAGAACTGTTTCAGTATCGTAGATCATGATCTTGTCAGATACTTCATACTCTAGCTCAACGTTTACATCAACTTCGATCTCTTCGCCGTCGATACCATTGTCATCAGAAGTCTTTCTTAGCTCGATAGTACCGATTAGGTCGTTCTCGTCAGTTTCAGTTGGCATGGACTTAGTAGAAACAGCTAGGAAGTAGTAGTACTTCTCGTCGCCAGAACCGTAAGTACCAGCAGTTACTGTATCAATTTTCCACTTGTCATCGTCAGCATCGATATCTTCGAATGCAGAACCAGCAACACCAGGATTGATTGTTACAGTGTTAGTATCTTCGTTTGCGAACATGTCAGCGATACCAGTGTTGGAATCAGCGCCTTCTAGTTTCTTCTTAACGATTTCAACGCCTTCAACGTACTCTCTGCCTTCTTCCCAAGAAGTTCTGATGCCAATACCACGAACGTAGTCGTAGTCGTAAGCCATTGTGGACTCAACATAACCAGTTGGCTCACCATCGTTGTTAACAGCGAAAGCGCCAGCGCCAGTTGCAGGAGCAGCTAATAAGCTACCAGAAGCATCAACAGTTAGTAGGCTACCAGCTGTTAGTAGTGGGTAGTAGAAAGTGCTTCCGTAAGGAACTTTCTCTTGGTCACCGTTAGTTGTGTAAATGCTAGCCTCATCGCTAGAAATTTTTAGTGCAGTAGAACCAGCATAGCCGATTTTCTTACCTAAATCGTGATCAGCAGTTTCAGCAGCTAGAGCAGCAACGCCCATAGAAGCGATCATACCAGCAGCTAGAACGCCAGATAGAATCTTTTTCATAGATTTAATCCTCCAAATAAATAATATAATAATAGTTTGATAAAAGCTTTATTTATTAAAACAAATAGTAATACCTTTATCAATATCATTATGATAACATAGTATTGTTACAATGTCAAGCTTTTTTGTTATTCTTTTGTAACATTTACCTTTATTTTATGCATTTTAATACCAAATGTTTCCAAAAGCATTGATGTGCATAATAAAACAAACAAAAAACCCTCCGAAGTTAAATCGGAGGGCAAAATATTTAATATTTTATGTTAAGATTAGTTAAGAACTAAGCCTTAGCGCCTGTACCTGGGTTTTCCTTCTCTGGCTCTGGAGTTGTTTCAACAACAACATCCTCAACTAGATCTAGCTCCTCATCAGAGATGAAGTATACGCCTAGAGTTCTAGTCTTGATTTTGAAAGCTTCCTCGTACTCATCGTACATATCGGAATCGGAATCAGCAACTAGAGAGATCTCGCCATCTTGGTCAACAGCGTATAGGAACTTATCGTCCATATCGGAGAATAGTCCACAACCAGTTAGAGTTAGCTCACCAGTTCTGTTGAAAGTAGCGTAGTTACCGTTGAAGAAGTGTAGGTTAGCAGATGGGTACATATCGCCAATCTCGTGGTTGAATGTATCAGTAACCTTAGCAACTAGATCGTTTTGGTCGCAAGTGTCAACTACAAAGTAGTCATACTCGTGATCTTCGAAGTCGATCCACTCTTCAGTGTCGCCATCGCCGAAGTCTAGAACTGTCTCTTCGTCATGAATCATGATCTTGTCAGACTCTAGGTACATTAGCTCAACGTTAACGTCAACTTCGATCTCATCGCCTTCGATACCGAAGTCTTCAGAAGACTTTCTTAGCTCGATAGTACCGATTAGGTCGTTCTCATCAGTTTCAGTTGGTTGTGTCTTAGTAGTAACAGCTAGGAAGTAGTAGTACTTCTCAATGTCCTTATCAGCATCAGTTGCAGCAGAAACGTAGTCAAGCTTCCACTCATCTTCGTCAGCATCGATACCAGCAAAGTTAGCTGGAGTAACAGTAACTCTCTCTGTTTCTTCAACAGCGAACATATCAGAAACGCCAACTTCAGTTGACTCATCCATCTTCATCTTAACAAGCTCAACGCCTTCAACTAGCTCTCTGCCCTCTTCCCAAGTAGCTCTGATGCCAACGCCACGAACGTAGTCGTAGTCATAAGCCATTGTAGACTCAACAACACCATTTGGCTCTTCGTCGTTGTTCTCAACTACGTCTAATGTACCAACAGTTTCAACAACAGTTGCAGTTGTGTTACCAGCAGTGAATAGAGGGTAGTAGAAAGTCTTTCCGTAAGGAATCATTTCCTCAGTACCGTTAGTTGTGTAAACAGAAGCAACATCGCTAGAAATCTTTAGAGCAGTAGAACCAGCAGAACCTAGTTTCTTACCAAGGTTGTGGTCAGCAGTCTCAGCAGCTAGAGCAGCAACGCCCATAGAAGCGATCATACCAGCAGCTAGAACGCCAGATAGAATCTTTTTCATAATAAAAATCCTCCAAATAAATAATATAATAATAGATATTGTAAAGCTGTGTATTTATTGTTAAATAAGCACAATCTTTATCAATGTCATTATAATAGCATAGGTTTGTTACAATGTCAAGTGTTTTTGTTTCTTTTTTGTAATTTTTATTACAGTATATTAAAGTTGAAGCGAAATTGTGATTTTTGATATTATATATAGTATCGATTTGGTTAAAATGATAGGGTTGAGGTGATTTTCGTGCGACGGTGCGTCGAGCGCCGCACCCTACTATTATGGGGCATCAATTTTTGTGGGTTGTTTATGGTCATGCGAAACTAAAAATGACATTGCAAATTGTAGCGGCGACTATTAGTCGCCATTTTAGTTTTTTAAGAATTTCGCTTTCTGCGGAAAGCG
>CAYJEV010000070.1:0-9039 GCA_964369265.1 uncultured Oscillospiraceae bacterium | reverse complement strand
TGGCGCTTTCCGCAGAAAGCGAAATTCTTAAAAAACTAAACAGCTTTCACATCAAGAAATAGACAGGAGCAAAAATTCAAAGTTCACTTAAAAACTGGGGTGACGACAAGGTGAAAGCTTAACTAACCCCCAAAACAAATGAACATTCTATCCGAACCCACCCATCAAGGGAATGAAATGGACCCTTGATGGCAACAAAACCCAAAGAATTTTGTAAAGTAATAAGTAATAGTGAATAGTGAAGAAGTATTGTGTCGCCTTTGATGATGGATTTTGAGGTTAGGCAGATAGTTCAAAAAAAGTTTTGATGTATGTCTTTATTTTTCCAGAAATATTTGGTAGAATAAAGGCAGTACCAAATAAAAATAAATGGAGGTAATCATTTTATGCCATTAGTTACAACAACTGAAATGTTCAAAAAAGCATACGAGGGCGGATATGCCATTGGAGCTTTTAATGTGAACAACATGGAAATCGTTCAAGGAATTACAACTGCTGCTAAAGAGCTAAACTCACCAATTATTCTTCAAGTATCTGCTGGAGCTAGAAAATATGCTGGTGGAGCATATTTAAGACATCTTGTGGAGGCTGCTATTGAGGAAACAGGACTGCCAATTGCACTGCACCTTGATCATGGCGAAAATTTTGAGATATGCAAGGAATGTATTGATAGTGGCTTTACTTCTGTTATGATAGACGGCTCTCACCATAGCTTTGAAGAAAACATAGCTTTAACAAAGAAAGTTGTTGACTATGCTCATGCTAGAGGGGTTGTTGTTGAGGGAGAGCTTGGCAGACTTGCAGGCATTGAGGATGATGTTAATGTATCCGAGGCTGATGCAAGCTACACTGACCCATCTCAAGTTGAGGAGTTTGTTAAGCGCACAGGAGTTGACTCTCTTGCAATTGCAATTGGCACAAGCCATGGCGCATATAAGTTTAAGAAAGGCACAGAGCCTCGCCTAAGATTTGATATTCTTGAGGATATCGCAAAAAGGCTTCCAGGATTTCCAATTGTGCTTCATGGCGCATCTTCTGTTGTTCCTGAGCATGTTGAAACTATCAACGCAAATGGAGGAGCTTTAACAGATGCTATCGGTATTCCAGAAGATATGCTAAGAAAGGCTGCTTCAATGGCTGTTTGTAAGATAAATATCGATTCAGACATTCGTCTTGCTGTAACAGCTGGAGTTAGAAAGCATCTAAACGATAACCCAACTCATTTTGACCCAAGACAATACTTAATCCCAGCAAGAAATAATGTTAAGGAACTTGTTTCCCATAAGATTACAGAAGTGCTTGGAAGCGCAAATTCCCTTTAGTATATTTAGTGTTAAAAATGTGATGTTTTACTGCACCGCATTTAATAAAACAAATTATAATTAATTTAAAAGAAGGAGAAAAGCTATGAATTTTAAAATGGTACACTACAACTTCAATGTTGCAGATCTTGAAAAATCCCTTAAATTCTATGAGGAGGCTTTAGGCTTAAAGGAAGTTAGAAGAAACGCTAATCCTGAGGGCAAGTTCATTATTGTTTATTTAGGCAATGATGAAACTGATTTCAAGCTAGAGTTAACTTGGCTTCGTGATTGGGATAGAGCTTATAATCTTGGCGATAACGAAATGCACCTTGCATTCGTAACTGATGACTTCGATGCTTCTTATGCTAAACATAAGGAAATGGGCGTTATCTGCTACGAAAATCCGACTATGGGAATCTACTTCATCTCTGACCCAGACGGTTACTGGCTAGAAGTTCTGCCAGACAGAACAAAGAAATAAGCAACCTCAATAAATTTTTAAAAAGATTGACATATTCCCTGCTATAGTGTATAACAATAGCAATAGCAGGCAACAAGTGTGTCTGTTCAAGTGTTGAAGTATAGGGGTGTATCGGAGAGCACTGCTATATGGAGCTTCCGAAGGGTTGTGCAACAACCTCAAACCGATGTAGGTTCATACCGAAAGAAAATGTTCAGAAGCCGTCTTGTGAAAGCAAGGCGGTTTTTCTTTTTATAGATATAAAAAGACTCAAAAATATAAGTCGCTACAAGGATCAAAACCTTGTAACGACTTTTGCAATTTCTTATGATGGACGCTACTACTCAAAGAAAGAGAAAGTGTTCTTTCCTTTGTTTTTTGAGTTGTATAATGCCTTGTCCGCCTTGGTATATAGCGAAGCAAAATCCTCGCCATCTAAAGGGGCAACAGATATTCCAATACTTATTGAAACCTTCACAACCTCGCCATTATTAGCAAACGGCAAGCTTATATCCTTGCATAATGCGTTTGCTTTGTGGTTTAGCATTTGAGTTGTTGGCTCCGCCTTCAAGAAAACGATAAACTCATCTCCACCAATTCTTCCAATAATGTCCTCTTCTCTAAAAGTGTTTGAAAGCCTTTTGGTGAGGTTAATTAAAACTTTATCGCCAAAGGGATGCCCTTTTGTATCATTGATGTTTTTAAAGTCATCAATATCAATTATAAAGAAAGCTCCCTGCGCCTTTTGCTTTAGTAAGCTGTTTATTTTCTCTTCTGCTGTCACACGATTATAAGCCGAAACTAAAGTGTCACGTTCAGCCTTGCTCTTGCTCTCAATCAGCTCAGAGCGCTGCCTATCAATCGTTTCTAACAGCATATCCTCTTTAACCTTATATCCATGAAGATGCGCAAAACGAAATATCATAAAAACAGAAAGATTTATAACACCAAGCCAAGCTAAAGGAGCAGCAATTTGGTGAACAATTAAGTATGAGCTAGCAAAGCTGTCTGCATTGCCATATATTAACGAGTTTACTGTTAAATATGCCATAGCGATTAACAAAAAACCTAGCACAAAAAATGTATGTTCTTTATTTTCGTTTAGTATTTTTAGATACTTAGTAGGTACAAAATTATAGATTAAAAGCCCAGCCATCATGCAAACAAACCACGACAACACAATATGCGAAAAGAGCAGAGAGTGGTCATGGGTTACTTCAGGTATAGTAACACCAGACAACAGCGCACCAGAAGAAACAACTATTGATTCAACGCATATTAAATACAGTGTAGCCATAAAAGAGTACATGCAGATACCATAAATATTATTTTTGAATAGCACACAAAGCTGCACTAAACTACAAGATAACACCATAGCATAAGTCACTGTTGGGAGCTGATTGAAGCTATACGCAATCATGGTCATAACTATAGCATTTGTCAAAGAAACAAGGTATAGTGAGGCTTTTCCAAATCTAGTCTTGTCCATAACTTTATCGCATATCTTAAAGAAAGATATGTTAGTGGTTAGGAAGAATATGAAATAAACTATTGACAATACTTCAATTATCATTTAGGGGTCAACTCCATTCTGATGTGTAGTGTAAATAGCAAATTTGCATTTAACATAATTTTTATTAATATTTAAAGACGTATATTCATATATTACACTAGAATTTTTATTATTTCAATACAATATATCGAAAATTGTTATAATGTTAATAAAATATTCACAAATTTAACGACGATTTGGACTTTCTGAATTATGACAAATTCGAAATTTGGCTTAATTTGTTATTAAATGGCAAAAAAATATGACAAGCTAGAAAATCTGCTTGCCATAATGATGTTAATAGTTACATACCCTTGATTTTATTTCGGTACTCAAGAGCTGCCTTTTCAATTTTATTATTGCCAAATTGATAGTAAACCCTATCTTTTATTTCAGTTGGAAGATATTGTTGTGGAATATAGTTATTTTCATAGCTGTGAGGATATAAATATCCATTTCCTCTTCCAAGCTTAGCTGCTCCTTGATAATGAGAGTCTTTAAGATGGGCTGGAATGTCATAGACCTTGCCTTCGCTTATGTCCATTTCGGCTGCTGATATTGCAGCAACACCGCTATTAGATTTTGGTGAGGTGCAAAGCAGGATAACAGCATCGGCAAGAGGGATTTTCGCCTCCGGTAAGCCGACAGCGTTTGCGATATCGACACAACTCTTTACTATTGGTATAGCCATTGGATAAGCAAGCCCTATATCTTCGGCAGCTATTATCATCAGCCGCCTGCAAATAGACACTAAATCGCCAGCAGCAAGAAGCCTTGCAAGATAGTGAAGCGCTGCATTCTCGTCAGAGCCTCTGATAGACTTTTGAAATGCAGAAAGAATATCATAATGCATATCACCATCTCTATCGTATCTCATGCTAGACTTTTGTGTCACTTCTTTTGCATTATCAATAGTAATAACGCCCTCATTCGCCCCACTAAAACCAATTAAAAATTCAACAGCATTTATAGCCTTTCTTATATCGCCACCAGAAGCAAGAGAAATATAACTAACAACTCCCTCTTCAATGCTTAAAGGATAGGAAAGCTCTTTCGCTCCAAGCTCAAATGCCCTTTTGACTGCCTTCTCTGCCATTTCAGGAGGGACAGCCTTAAACTCAAACACTGTGGAACGGCTTAGTATTGCGTTATATATGTAAAAGTATGGGTTTTCGGTGGTGGAGGCAATCAAGGTAACGCTCCCATCCTCAATGAACTCTAGCAGAGTTTGTTGCTGTTTCTTGTTGAGGTACTGGATTTCGTCGAGGTATAGCACAATTCCACCAATGCCGCCAATAGTGCCTATTTTATCTATAACTTCTTTTATATCGGAGGTTGAACAGGTTGTTCCGTTAAGCTTATATAAGTTTTTGCCTGCGTTTTCTGCGAGTATTGTTGCAACAGTCGTCTTGCCAACTCCAGAAGGCCCATAAAATATCATGTTAGGCAGCTTTCCACTATCGATAAGCCCACGAAGCACCCTTCCTTTTTGAAGGAGATGCTCCTGCCCAACAACATCATCAAGTGTTTTTGGTCTTAATAAACTAGCTAAAGGAGAGGACAAAGCTGCACCACCTTTCTATTTATGGTATTTGCCTCCAGACATTATGTTCATCGCCCTATAAATCTGCTCAAGCAACATCACCCTAGCGAGCTGATGTGGGAAGGTCATCTTCGACATAGATAGCTTAAGCTTTCCAGAAGACTTCACCTTTTCAGACAAGCCATGAGAAGAGCCTATCACAAAAGTTATGTCGCTTGATCCCGAATTTGCAATTGAAGCTATGTTTACAGCAAGCTCTTCGCTAGAAACTTGCTTGCCCTCAATGCATAAAGGAATTATAGTTCCTTTGGATTTTGATAGTATTTTTTCAGCCTCTGTGTTTAATGCGTTGTCAATCTCTTTTTGAGAGAGATTTTCTGAGGTTTTCTCAGGCGAAAGCTCTATAATTTCAAGCTTTGCATAGGAGGAAAGGCGTTTTTTATATTCCTCGCAAGCCTTAACTAAATAATCTTCTTTGAGCTTTCCTAAAGCTATGATTTTGATGCTTAACATAAGTGGTACTCCTAAAATACAATGCCGTTTTTGTCGCCTTGCGCTTTTGACACCATAAGGCGAAAATCTTTTTCACTAAAATTATTCTTTTCAAGCTCATTTATAAAGCTTAGCTTTGCAAGGGAAGGGAGGTTATTTTCCTCACTTAAATGCCCTAGCAGGAATCTATCTGTGCCGTTTTCCATGCAAAAACTTGCAAGCTTTGCAGTATCGTTGTTATCGCTATGCCCCATTGTGGAGGCTATTCTTCTTTTTGTGTCGTATGGATAGTCGCCATTTTTTAGCATATACAAATCATAATTTGCCTCTATAACAGAGCAGTTAGCGCCTTTTAGTCCTTCTTTTATGCAATCAGTAACTGCGCCAAAGTCTGTTACAAACCCTAAGGTTTTCTCTAAGTCTGTTGTTATTCTAAAGCCAACACTTCCGACACTATCGTGTGGCGTTTCAAAATTCTCCACCCAAAAATCACCAACTTGATTTCCAACAGCACTAAGCGGTATTAGTGGGTTGCCAAAATGAAGAGTATCTCTCGCCATCATATATGAAAGCACAGCTTCGGTCGCATATAGTGGTGTGTTAAATTTTTTTGTGAACACCTTAACCCCTTTGATATGGTCAATATGTTCATGCGTTAGTAGTATGCCAGAAATTGAGGAGGGGTTTATCTCTAAAGCGTCCAAAGCCAAGCAAAGCTGTTTTGTGGACACACCACAATCAATAAGAAGCTTGTCGCTTCCCTCTTCAATAAGATAACTATTCCCCTTGCTAGAACTGAATAGGGGAGTGATTTTTGCCATTATAATGCTCCATTTCTATGTATATAAATAATCTCCACTACGTTTCGTTTATTTAAGTGAAAAGTGAATAGTGATGGTGTCGCTTTGCGACATTTTAAATGACTTGCAGTCGGCTTGAAGTCTTAATTAAAAATACAATTTAATCCATCACGAAGTGATACATTAACTTTTCATTCTTCATTTTTCACTATTCACCCTTAGTTATTAGTCAAAAGATCCTACACTTTCTTAATATCAGCGCCTAAATTGCCTAGTTTTGTTAGGATGTTTTCATATCCTCTCTCGACATATTCAATGTTAGTAACAGTAGTAACACCTTCGGCAACAATACCAGCCATAATAACAGCCATACCGCCTCTAAGGTCAGTCGCCTTAACTTCTGCGCCATGAAGCTTCTCGACACCATGAATAACTGCTATAGTTCCATCAACTTCAATGTTAGCGCCCATCTTTTTAAGCTCGTTTGTATATCTAAGGCGATTATCCCAAACGCCTTCTGATACTATGCTTGTGCTTTCGGATAAGCATAGGAAGGTTGCCATTTGTGGTTGCATATCGGTTGGGAAGCCAGGATGCGGAGCTGTTGTTATTTTAATAGGATTGATTGGTCGCTTACCAATTACCCTAACCCAATCATCCCCCTCAATAACATCGCTGCCAGCTTCTAATAGCTTTGCAGTTATCGCTTCAAGATGTTTTGGGATAACATTTTTTATCGTTATATCAGCAGAAGCAAGCCCAGCAAGCGCCATATAGCTTCCAGCCTCAATTTGGTCTGGAATAACAGAATAGTTAGCTGGCTTTAGCTCACTTACACCATTTATTTTAATTGTATCTGTGCCAGCGCCTTTAATGTCAGCACCCATTAAATTTAGGAAGTTACAAACATCGACAATATGAGGCTCTTTTGCAACATTATCAAGCACAGTAAGCCCCTTAGCCTTAACAGCAGCTAAAATAACATTTATTGTTGCACCAACAGAAACAGTGTCAAATTTTATGTATGAACCAGTTAGATTTTCAGCCTTAACAGCAATTAAGCTATCTTTGATATCAACAACTGCCCCTAAAGCTTCAAAGCCTTTTATATGTTCGTTAATTGGTCTAACCCCAAAGTCACAACCGCCAGGCATAGCCACTATGCCTTCTCCAGAGCTTGCTAAAAACACACCCAAGAAGTAATAAGAAGCTCTTAGTGCCTTTGCAAATTCCTCTGAAACTGTGTTGCCGTTTATGTTAGTGGAGTCTATTGTAATTTTGCCATCGCAGTTATAATCAACCTTGCCACCAATAGCCCTTATAATATCAGCAAGCACCTCAACATCGCTAATGTTAGGCACATTATCAATTGTAACAACACCTTTTGCTAATATGGCAGCTGGAATTAAACCAAGAACTGCATTTTTTGCACCACCAATTAGCACCTCGCCGCCAATTGGCTTTCCACCATTTATAATATACTTTTCCATAATCTCCTCCTACTCATCAAGCAAAACCAATTTGCGCATCATTATTATCTGTAATTATTCTTGTTTTCATCTACATTTCAACCATTTTCCTGACCTCAGCAAAATGGTCTATTATATTAAATCTATTATTTTACCTAACGCTCCCCTAATACACTCTTTTTCCAAGAAGTGATAATATCAAATCGGCAGCAAGCTTGCCTGTTTTATTTTCTGTGTCTAGCATAGGATTAACTTCGACTAAGTCAATCCCTATGATTTTGCCGCTTTTTGCAAGCGCTTCAGCAACATAATGTGCCTCTCTTGCAGTTAAGCCATTAAGCACAGGAGTTCCAACGCCAGGAGCCTCAGATGGCTCAATGCTATCCATATCATAGCTAACATACACACCTTTAGTGCCGTCTAAAGTTATTTCCAAAGCCCTTCTCATAACTTCGCTGATTCCAAGCTCATCAATATCAGACATAGTAAACACTGTTATGCCAGCTTCTTTCATTCGAATTCTCTCTTCTGTGTCAAGAAGCCTTATCGCAATGCTACAAACATTCTTTGGATTAACAAAAACCTTATCTGAAAACTCCACTAAACAATCAGGACCTTTTCCGCAAAGGGCAGATAAAGGCATACCATGTATATTTCCTGTTGGAGAGCTGTTCTCGTCATTAAAATCCCCATGCGCATCAATCCAAATAACGCCTATATTCTCATAATATGATGAAGCTGCTGATATGCTACCAGCGGAAATGCTATGATCCCCTCCAAGCACTATTGGCATCGCTCCGCTTTTTAATGTTTCAAGCACAGTATCGTGAAGAGCTTTATTAGCCTCGCAAATTGGCTTTAAAAACCTAAGCTTTTTATCTCCCTCAATTCTTTCGCAGGTTGGGACAATATCTCCCTTATCTCTAACTTGATATCCCATCTCTTTAATGCTATCATAAAGGCCAGCATGTCTAATTGCAAGAGGCCCCATATTTACCCCAGTTCTTGAAGCACCATAGTCCATTTGTGTGCCTATAATATCCAGTTTCATCGCTATGCTCCTTATCTCTATCATCATTATATCTGAATTATCATTATAAAAAAAGCTGTGGAAACCACCACAGCTATACATTTAATAAAGTCGACCAAACAATAAGCCGGGTTCTGTAGTTGATAACGATCTATCTTGGCTATAAGTCGCCTTATAGCTCCAGCCACCTTTCTGAAGTAGACGGGCAATCATAACCTTCAACTTGGTGTTGCTTCGGATAGGGTTTACATGGCCACTATATCTCTATAATGCCGGTGAGCTCTTACCTCGCCTTTTCATCCTTACCTCATTATTAGGGTGACCGATATAATTAGAACCAGCCCATAATAAACATATTTTACTTTTTAACTGCGTTATCCTCATCAGAA
>CAYJEV010000069.1:0-9136 GCA_964369265.1 uncultured Oscillospiraceae bacterium | reverse complement strand
ATGTAAATTCAACTATATGAATGAGTGTCAGCTAGTTACTGTTGCTATTACTGAAGATGGAATTTGCCAAAGCAAGTCATTAACTGATGAACAAGCTTTGAAAGATTATAATTCAAATTTAGAGTTAAGTGCTATATAACATTAGTTTTTATAATATATTTGAGACAGCCGACATCTGATAATAAAATATATAATAGAATTTTGCATTTAAGAAAATCATCCCTAGTCAGCGGAAAGTTGGCTAGGGATTTATATATGTATAATACTATTGCAATTAACACTTTAGTATGATATAATCCTTTGAGAGGTGATGAAATGCGTGCTATACTAAGGCTTGACGACAAAGAGTTCTATAAAACTCTTGCTGCAATAGCAATACCTATTGCATTACAAAACTTAATAAATTTCGGCGTTAATATGATGGACACTGTCATGCTTGGGCGAGTTGGCGAAATACAGCTCTCAGCCGCATCAATTGCTAATCAATTATCCTTTATGTTTATGGTGCTTTCTCAGGGCGTTGCCTCAGGAACATCTGTTATAACCTCGCAGTATTGGGGAAAGGGAGAGCATGATAAAGTTAGGGCAGCCATTTCGATTATGTATAGACTAGTCGGATCGGTTGCTATAATTTTCTTTTTAATATCGCAGTTTTTCCCTGAACAAGTGGTAAAGATATTTATCGCAAACGACCCTGCTGTTGTTTCAGAGGCTGTGGATTACTTGAAGATAGTTGGTTTTTCATATTTGTTTAGTGGAATAACTAACAGCTCTATTGGTATATTTAGATCTATAGGGACAGTTAAGATATCGGTTGTTGTTTATTCTATCTCACTAGTTACAAACACGATTTTGAACTACTGCTTAATTTTTGGTAACTTCGGTTTCCCAGAGCTTGGTATTGAGGGTGCTGCAATTGCAACACTAGTATCAAGAGTTATTGAAACTATCGTTATTATAACCTTCATGCTTAAATATGAGAAAAAACTACAGTTTAAATTATCTTACTTAAAAATATTTGACAAGAGCTTGATTCCTTTATTTATGCAGTTTGCTTTAGTTGTTGTAATGAATGAGATGCTATGGACAACTGGTAATGCAATAGTAAATATTATTATTGCTAGAATGGGCAGGGAAGTTGTTGCTGCCAATTCAATAAGCTCTGTTTTATTCCAACTT
Source organism: uncultured Oscillospiraceae bacterium (assembly GCA_964369265.1). Lineage (GTDB taxonomy): Bacteria > Bacillota > Clostridia > Oscillospirales > Ruminococcaceae > DAMCAP01. Next base: position 7,957 of record CAYJEV010000069.1, on the reverse strand, counting down.
GCTGGCATTGCTATGTTTGGTATAGCTGCTGCGGCTTCTAGCACCACAGGCCAAACGATTGGCAAAGGAGATTACACATTAGCTCTTGAAAGGGCAAAGGCGTTTAATGTAATGGCGTTTTTGCTTGGGATATTTGGGGCGATGGCGATACTGTTAATTAGAACACCAGTCATTTCTTTCTATAACATATCAGAGCTTGCAAAAGACTATGCTTTCCAAATAACAAGCGTTTCTTCTTTTATTGTTGTGTTTCAGGCTGTTGCAATTATATTGATGATGGGTGTTTTAAGAGGTGGCGGCGATACTAAATATGTCACTGTTATGGATGTTATAATTATGTGGATAATTGCAATTCCGTTAGGATATGTTGCGGGGCTAGTTTTGGGGCTTCCTGTGCCGCTTGTGTATCTTCTTTTGAAGTGTGACGAAATTATTAAGGCGTTGTTTGCAAGTGTGAGAGTTTTTAGAGGAAAATGGATAAAAGATGTAACTAGGTAACTAAAACTACTATTCGTATGAAGTGTAGAAAAAACATTTAGAAATTTAGTGATTTTCTATGAAAATGCACATTTTTAACCTGTAAACAAGTTCGTGGATAGTGGTTATTGCTCAAAACAAATGTCATTAAATGACATTTCTTACAAAAAGGAATTGACGTATTTTGTCGATATAGTATGTAGTGAAAATTTATTGCTATTGACACAGCTATTTAAATATTGTACAATGCAGATGTAAGCATTTGACAATAAAGAGGTATTATGAAGCGTATATCCGAATTATCTTGTTACACCGAGCTTAATGACACTCAGTTAGTAGAGCTTTATCAGGAGGGAAACCTTGAGGGTGGAGAGCTATTAATAGAGAGATATTTGCCTTTGGTATATAGTCGTGTATCGGCTTTATACAACATGGGAAATGAAGCAGATAGGCAGGACGCAATAAGTGAAGGTCTTGTAGGTCTATTTTCAGCGATTAGGCATTATAAAATAGACAAAGGTGGATCTTTCAAAACATTTGCTTATGTGTGTATTAGCAATCGTTTGCAAAGTTATAGAGAGGGAGCTTGTAGAAGAGATAAGCTTGAGGCTCACTTTATAACAGAAATTGAAGACGAGAGTATTGGTAGTCTAGAGTATGACCCATCAAACATAGTAGTAAGTAGGGAAAATAGCATTGCTTTCGACGATACACTAAAGAAAAAACTAACTGATTTAGAATACAAATCGCTTTTGCTTTTTTGTTCAGGGCTTTCTTATAAAGAGGTTGCTTTGGAGCTTAATGTGACAGTGAAGTCTGTGTCTGGATCAATCGAGAGAGCAAGGAAAAAGCTTGAGTCTCTATTACAAAGTTTGTAAGCTCTAGTAGCTACAATATATAAATGCCCTTAGTCTTCCTTATGCTAGTCATCTGTGTTGTAACATTGGGTAAATATAACCTATTTTTTTAAGCGAGGTATGAAATTATGTACGATGACAAAACCCTAAAATGCAAAGAGTGTTCTTCCGACTTTATCTTTACTGCTGGTGAGCAAGAGTTCTACGCAGAGAGAGGCTTCGTAAATGAGCCACAAAGATGTAAGACTTGCAGAGATGCTAGAAAGGCTAGCCTGAGACCAGAGAGAGAAATGTTCACAGCTTCTTGCGCTTCTTGCGGATGCGAAGCTCGTGTTCCATTCAAGCCAAGAGAAGATCGTCCTGTTTACTGCAGCGATTGTTTTGCTAAGAACAGAGAGAACTAATTAAAGCATTAGCCACCAATTCCAAAAGAATTGGTGGCTCTTTTGTATATCTTTTTATGCTTGCGGAATATAGTATTGTATGATAAACTATAATAGTATAAACAATGAATATGAAATTTGATAAACTATATTAAAACAATAAAAGGAGAGCAAAAACATGAATAACAAAGCACTTTACAAAATTAGTTATGGACTTTATCTTGCTTCAGTCAAAATTGGCGACAAAACAAATGCTTGTGTAGTTAATACTGTGACACAGGTTGCGAACAGTCCAAACAGAATAGTTATTTCGCTTAACAAAGGCACATACACAAATGAGGTATTAACTCAGACTAAAAAGCTTGTGGTAACATCAATTGCGCAGGACACAGGTTTTGACACATTTGAGCGTTTTGGTTTTAGTTGTGGAAAAGAGAAGGATAAATTTGAGGGGCAGAAAGTTGCTTATGCTGAGGGGATACCATACATTCCTGAAATAGCGACTGCATATCTTGTATGTGATGTTATCTCAATGTCTGACTTAGGCTCACACACATTGTTCATCTGCGAGGTTGTGGATGGTGATGTGGTGTCTGACAAAGAGCCGATGACTTATAGTTATTATCAAGCGCATGTTAAGCCAAAGCCACAGGCGGCTAAGGCGGTAGGCTATCGCTGTACGATTTGTAATTATGTATATGAGGGCGAGGAACTTCCTTCTGATATCATATGTCCAATTTGCAAGCACCCAGCGGCAGACTTTGAAAAAATGTAGGGTTTCGCAGTAAACTTTCAGTATTCCGCTAGGCTTACATAGAGTTTTGCTAAATTTTTTGCAAAAAATTTCAGCATCAAAGGGCTGCCCCTTTGGCGCTTTCCGCAGAAAGCGAAACTTACTTTTCTTTTGGAAAAAAGAAAAGCTAAGCAAAAGAAAACCTTTGTATTGAAGTTTTGTGAGAACATAAAGCTTTGCAAATGAAATTAAGTTTAGTTTTTGTATAAGAAACCTAACAGCTTTCACATAAAAAACAATACAGGAACAAAAGCCTCAAGTTCACACAAAGCTGAGGCGTGTTCATGTGAAAGCTTAACCAGCCCATAAACAGAGGAACGCACTTTCCGAACATACCCATCAAGGCAGCGAAACGGACCCTTGATGGCAACAAAACCAGAGGATTAGCGAAAAACTAAAATAGCGACTAATAGTCGCCGCTACAATTTGCAATGTGAATTTTCGTTTTGTATTGACATAAATAATATACCATAATAAAAAGGGGCGAACTTTTGCGGTTCGCCCCTTTGTTGTTATTTTAGTTTTTTGCAACTGAATCGGTTAGTCTTAGGGCTTGTTGAGAAACTTCATGAGCCATTTGGGTGCTTTCGGCAGTTGTGCTTGTGCTTCTCTCAATTGCTTCAGAAGCGCTCTTGATATTGTCAAGTATTGCCTTCATGTTTTCAACTTGAATATCCATGATATCGTTAGTTTCTTTTGCGGCATCAGCAGAAGATCTAGCAATTACAATAACCTCATGTAAATCATCAGCAGCAGTTTTAACAAGCTTAGAGCCTAGCTGAATGTGATCTAATGAGCTGTTTAGTAGCTCTGTGCTGTTGCTTGCAGCTTCTGAGCTCTTGTTTGCAAGATCACGAACTTCGTTAGCAACAACAGCAAATCCCTTGCCAGCAGAGCCAGCTCTCGCAGCCTCAACAGAAGCGTTAAGCGCAAGTATATTAGTTTGGAAGGCAATTCCTTCAATTGTCTTGATGATGGATCTAATCTTTTCAGAGGATACCTCAACATTGTTAATAGCCTCAACCACTTCGTCCATAAGCTTGTTGCTTGCTTCTAGTTTTGTTGCGCTCATCTCGGATAGCTCGCTTGACTTAATGCATTTTTCTTGAGCAGAACGCATTTCAGAAGTAACCTTAACGCTATCTTCGGTTAGATGTTGCATTAGGTTGCTTTGCCCAGCAGTAAACTCATTCATAGCTGTTGAGATGTGCAGCATTTGATTGGAAGTTTGTCTTAAAGTATCAGAACGCTCTCTAATGTTATTGAATAGGTGAGTTTGTGTTTCAAGATGGTTTTTGTTTTCGTCCATTTGTGCTTCAACTTGGTCAAGCACAGTTTTAAGCTCGATTTCCTTTTTAGCAGAAATTTCAAAAGCTTCGCTTCCCCACTTAACCATGAAATATGTAAATAATATAGAGAAGTTAAATCCAGCAAGGCCTTTTAGTATAAATCCTGTTGCTAATCCAGCAAAGAATAAATCTTTAAATAATACAAAAGCAATTATTAGTATAATATCACTAAAAATCCATTGCTGAATTAACAGCTTTGGGTTATAGTAAAGGGCGTTCATGATTAAGCCAGCAGCTATAAGGGCAAAGGATGAACCAAGCTCGCCACTAACTAACCCAAATCCAATAATTAGAATAAGCTGTGCGTAGGTTAAAAAAGTTATGGTTGCATTTGTCTTGCCAGTATTATTAAGCATGTAAGACAGACCTGTAACAATAATAGTAGAGATTAAAATTCCAGCTCCCATCATAAATCTTCCAGAAAACATGTAAATAAGGGAATAAAGGCTTGCTCCTGCAAATAGAACCTTGATGTTAGTGCTTAAAAGTTTTTTGATATCAAATACTGTGTTTTCCATAATTCCTCCAAAATAATTATCGTTTTTCTCCTAAAAAGCCTATACAAAGCATTTTAGGTCCTGCATTTACTACCATTGACGGCCCAGGCTGATATACAGCAACTGGAGCTTCTGCAAACTCATTAGTGAATGCTGATATAATATTATCGCATACATTAGGTTGTGTTCCATTTAATAGTAGGTAAGGGCTTCCTGGGCGCATACGCTTTTTAGCAATGTTGATAAGCTTTGCTATAACATTCTTTTCGCCACGAGCCCTGTCATAAGAACGAAATTCTCCATCGCTTTGCTGCATAATAGGGATAATGCCAAGCTTTTCGCCAATAAAGGCGCTAGCAGCATTAACTCTTCCTGATTTTTTAACTATATCAAACGAAAAGGCTAAAAAATAAACCTCAAAAGAGTTAAACCAATCTTCAAAATAATCTCTTATCTCTAAAAAGCTATGACCAGCGCTATGCATTTTAGCCGCAACAGTTAGCGGATAACCATAGCCAGCAGAGCAAGTCTTAGAATCGAATACATCAATCTTTATGTTATAATCTGACATAATAGCCTCAGCAGCCATTTTAGCAGAATGATGTGTGCTTGAAAGCTTACTAGCTAAAGTTACAACTACCAACCTATCATAATCTTCTTTTGCGTATTCTTCAAATATATCATACCACTCCTCAGGGTTTATTGCGCTAGTTGTTGGGAGCGGGTTTGCCATCTCAACAATTTTATAAAACTCTTCATTAGTAAAGTCAACGCCTTCTTTATAGGCTTTACCTTGCATTGAAATTCCAATTGGAACGACTTCAATGTCATATTCTAATGCTAGTTTTTTGGAAATGTCGGATGAGGAGTCGGTAATAAATTTTATCTTCTCCATCAAATCACCTCGTTACTTATTTAGTTTAAATCAATGAAACATTAGCTTCTATCTTTAATTATAGCAAAGTTCAAACTATTACATATGAATTTTTTGTTAATAATATCGAATTTTAGTGCATGAAATTACTTTTGTTAATTTTTTGAGCAAATAGCAAATAACATAAACGAATGCAAAGGTTTGCCTTTGTTTAGAAATGCAAAAAACAGCTCTACACTGGCTGACTACCTCAATGTAAATGCTGTTTTATTGCAAATTATTATTTATTTAGAGTGGCTACTATTAGCCGACAGGATTGCTTATTGCATTCATAGCTATAATGCTTTGTTTAGCGGCTTTTGCTGGGCTATGCACCTCTGCTATTTCACCATTTTTATCAACTGTAAAGCAGTTGATGTGTGTGAATTTGCTCCATAGTGTGTGAAGAACTGAATTTGTGCTTTCAGGAAGACCTGTCACTAAGTTGCCCACTTTGTTTGACTTTATGTATTTAACAATTGCTTTTGTTGGTTCGTTATGATAAACAACAGTCATTTCACCACCATACTGGCTAGTAACATTAAAAAGATACTCAATTGAATGAGGGTCTTGCATTCTTTCAGGATTTCCTATATTGATTACATTTAAATCGGTTGAAGTCATGTTAGCGATAACAGAAGCGGATTTAATAATTCTATCGCAGTTTCTTTGGTCAGTTACACAAACTAGGGTTTTAGCACGAGGGCTATGAGATTGAGATGTCATATTATTCTCCTCTCTTGACATAAAATTATACTTTCTATGTGTATTATACACTATAGTTTTGAGGAAATCAAATTTATTTTATTACAAAATAGAGAAGAATTATGGCTGTTTTTAAAATTTATGACATAAAAAGGATATATCCTAAGGCAAGAAGCAATGTTTTGTCACTTTTTTCATTAAGAAGCACAATAATCAGCCCTATTATTAGTAACTTATCGCTATCTATACCAAAAGAATCCATAATATTTGTAAGTGGTGATGTAAAATTAGAAAATTTTTCGCTTATATTTTCTCCAAACTCAATTGCAGAATCTTTAATTGATTTTGATAAGCTAGGAGCAGGGGCATCTAGTGGCATTGAATGAACTTGCTGTTTAGATTGTGTATCGGATTGAGGAATGTTTGAGGGCGACTGCTCATACTTTGTTTCTGCTGTAATATCCTCAGCGTTCTTAGTTTTATCGCTGTCAATATGATGCATTACTTCTTCTATCATGCTAGGCATAGGGGTTATGTTTGGGGCGTTGTATTCAAAGTTTTGTGAGAAGCTTTCGTTATGTATACTTTCGTTGGTATGCTTAAGCTTCTGTTCGGCTTGCTCTCTCATCATCCTAACACGATTTAATGCATCTTTTTGCATAGCCTCAATGTCACCTGTTGAATATGTTATTCTTCGCCAGTTGTTTTCCAAAGTGCATCACCTCCTAACAATTTCAAAATCCCAGTTTCACGAATTATAGGCAAAAGCTTTAAAAGTTGCATTATTCTTATCGCTTCATCCACCTTTTTTTGTCGCTCTTCCTTAAAATGTGGCTTTAGAGCTATTAGTAAGGCTGTGTTTTTATCAGGTTGTGTCACTGTGCTAATAGCAGAGGTGATTTTAAGTATTGTACCCATATCCAAATTGCCGAGGAGATTGCCTATATTCCCTGCGCTGTTATTGGCATCGCTATTATTTGTATTTCCCCCAAGCATACTCATGAGATTGTTGATCATGTTAGGATCGAGGTTTGGTTGTTGGTTAGTGTTTTGTTGTGGTTGGTTACCCCCAAGCATACCTAAGAGACTGTTAATCATGTTAGGATCGAGGTTTGGTTGTTGGTTTGTGTTTTGTTGTGGTTGGCTACTCCCAAGCATACCCATAAGATTGTTGATCATGTTAGGGTCGAGATTAGGTGATTGGTTAGTGTTTTGTTGTGGTTGGTTACCCCCAAGCATACCCATAAGATTGTTGATCATGTTAGGGTCGAGGTTAGGTGATTGGTTAGTGTTTTGTTGTGGTTGGTTACCCCCAAGCATACCTAAGAGACTGTTAATCATGTTAGGATCGAGGTTTGGTTGTTGGTTTGTGTTTTGTTGTGGTTGGCTACTCCCAAGCATACCCATAAGATTGTTGATCATGTTAGGGTCGAGATTAGGTGATTGGTTAGTGTTTTGTTGTGGTTGGTTACCCCCAAGCATACCCATAAGATTGTTGATCATGTTAGGGTCGAGGTTAGGTGATTGGTTAGTGTTTTGTTGTGGTTGGTTACCCCCAAGCATACCTAAGAGACTGTTAATCATGTTAGGATCGAGGTTAGGTGGTTGGTTTGCGTTTTGTTGTGGCTGATTGTTGTTATGCTGATTTGTATCATTTGTAGCAAGGCTGGATAACACCGATTGGAGCTGACTTTGCCCATCACTGCTACTTAAAAACTGACTTATCATGGATATTAAATCCTCCAAACGATCCCCTCCTTACTTAAATTCAAAACTTAAAACTAATGTATCACTTCATGATGGATTGAAATTTGTATGCTACATTAAAGCTTCAAGCCGACTACAAGTCATTCTAAACGTCGCAAAGCGACACCATCACTCTTCACTATTCACTTTTACCTATTCACTCAAATAATCGTAACGCAGTAGAGATTATTTCTATGTATTTACTTTTTGCCGAGCATTTTAAGGATTTGCGGATTA
>CAYJEV010000068.1:0-9787 GCA_964369265.1 uncultured Oscillospiraceae bacterium | reverse complement strand
CCAATGAAAAGCCTCCTTTTGCCGCAAAGCTCCATCGCCTTAGGCATTATTTCGCTTATGCATAAATATACCATCATTCCAGCAACTATTGTCAAAAGATAGTCAGTCACAATAAGGTTGCTCCTTTTTAGTCCCATTCCCATAAACGCACCAATTGGCTCTGATAAACTAGCAACTAAACTGTATAAAAGCCCTCTAAACGCCCCTTTGCTATACGACACTGGAAGCGCAATTGCTATTCCCTCAGGGATGTTATGCATGGCAACGCCCAACGCTAAAGGCAAGCCTAAGTTAATGTCGTATTCAGCCGTTAAATATATAGCCATTCCCTCAGGTATATTATGGGCGATTAAGGCTATCATAGAAAACACTCCAAGCCTGTATAAAGAATGTTCCTCAAAATCTGTCATTATGTTCATTGTGATAATTAAAAGCGCGCCAATAACGAAGAATAAAGCCATGACTAAAATGCTATATCCGCCAAACTGCATTGATAGGGTTGAGTAAGCGTGTGGTAAAATTTCGGTAGCAGAAAGAGCAATCATTATCCCAGCAGACATCGAAAGTATACTCCCCAAAAACCTAAGGCTCTTTCCTCTAATTACAGTTCCAATTATTCCTCCAATAAAAGTGCATACACCAGACAAAAATGTTAAATAAACTGCACTGCTCATGCTCACAACCTCCTAATAGATACTAATAAGTAATTTTATATGCAAAACTAAAAGAAAATATAACAATTATAACATTTTTAGTCTAAAAAAAGTCTTGAAAAATACCTTTTTGAGCTTTTTTGAAAAATGGAAGCCAATGAGCTTAAAAAGCAATATTTTATCTGTTCATTTATTATAAATAAATCACAAAATATGGCTGTTTTGCAATAAAACTTTCAAATTTTCTTCAAAATCAGCTTGTATACTTGCAATTAGCTGATATTTTTGGTCAATAAAAAGACTTAAACTGGCAAACTGCTATAAAAACTGTACAAATACCTTAATTTATAGCCATTTATACTGCTAAAATGACGAAATTAATAAAAAGTATAGAAAAGTATAGACAAATAGTCAGCTTAAAGGTACAATATAGATGTACGCTACTATTGATTTTATTTGTTATTAAGTATGCGTGAAGTAGGTAATTCAACAAAAAGTTTATTAAAATGTTGAAATTATAGGGTTAAGGCAGTTGCAAATCAAAGTTTGCAGGCAAAATCCCAATAATTGAGAGGAGAATTTCGGTTATGTCAAAGTTAGAAATAAACCAAAAATGGTGCAAAGGCTGTGAGATTTGCGTTGCGTTTTGTCCAAAACAAGTTCTCGGTATTGAAAATGAGAAGGCTGTTGTCCTAAATGAGGAAGCTTGTATCTCATGTAAGCTTTGCGAGCTAAGATGCCCTGATTTTGCAATTTTTGTTAAGGAGGCTAAATAACTATGAGTTCTAAAAAAGCTGTACTGCTTCAAGGTAATGAGGCTTGTGTTATGGGTGCTATTCGTGCAGGAATGACTTTCTTCGCTGGATACCCAATCACACCATCTTCTGAAGTTGCTGAGGAAGCATCTATAAAGCTGCCAAAGGTTGGCGGACGTTTTATCCAAATGGAAGATGAGATAGCTTCTATGGCTGCTGTTATTGGCGGCGCTCTAACTGGCGCTAAAACTATGACTGCAACTTCTGGTCCTGGTTTCTCTCTAAAGCAAGAAAATTTAGGCTATGCAATGATGGCAGAAGTTCCTTGTGTTGTTGTTTCCATCATGAGAATGGGTCCTTCAACTGGCCAAGCAACTTCCCCAGCTCAAGCTGACATTATGCAAGCTAAATGGGGTACACACGGTGATCACCCTGTTATCTGCCTATGTCCTTCTTCTGTTAAGGAGATGCACGACTTAACTATTACTGCATTTAACTATGCTGAAAAATATCGTACTCCAGTTTTACTTATGACTGACGAAGTTATCGCCCACATGAGAGAAGGCGTTATGTTTGAGGACGACTACGAGATTATCAACCGTACTGCTCCAACTTGCGAAAAGAGCGAGTACCTACCATATAAATGTGAGGAAGGCTCTTTAGTTCCTCCAATGGCTGCTTTCGGAACTGGATATAAGTATCATGTAACTGGTCTTTCCCATGACGAAACTGGCTTCCCAACAAACTCCCCAGCTAAAAACGCAGAGCTTGTTCAAAGGCTTTGCAACAAGGTAAATAACGATGCTGAAAAGATCGCTATCTACCAAAACTACATGACAGAAGATGCTGATGTCCTTTTTGTTGCTTATGGCTCTGTTGCAAGAACTGCAATGTACACAGCTAGACAACTAAGAGAGAACGGCATTAAAGCTGGCGTGTTTATTCCAAAGACTATCTGGCCTTTCCCTGAGAAAGCTTTCTTAGAGGCTGCAAATGGCAAGAAGTGTGTAATCGTTCCTGAGATGAACTTAGGTCAACTTGTTCTTGAAGTTGAGAGAGTTGCTGGAGGAAGACTTCCTGTACACTCCCTAACTAAAATTACAGGCGAGCTATTCAAAGCTGAAGAGCTATATAAAGATGCAATGGAGGTAATTAAATAATGAGCAACACATTAAATTATTTAAGACAAAATAAAATGCCTCATATCTGGTGTCCTGGTTGTGGTAATGGTATTGTTGTTAAGGCTCTTATCAATGCTGTTGATGAATTAGGCATTGACCAAGAAAAGACAGTTATCGTTTCTGGTATTGGTTGTTCTTCTCGTGCAACTGGATATATGAACTTTAACACTCTTCACACAACTCATGGACGTGCATTAGCATTTGCAACAGGCGTTAAGATGGCTAATCCAGATTTAAATGTTATCGTTATTTCAGGCGATGGCGACTCCTCTGCAATTGGTGGTAACCACTTAATCCACGCTTGCAGAAGAAATATAGATATTACACTAATCATCATCAACAATAACATCTACGGAATGACTTCTGGTCAATACTCTCCTCTAACTCCAACAGGTGCTTTTGCAACTACTGCTGTTTATGGTAACATTGACCGTACATTCGATTTAACTGCACTAACTAAGGGTGCTGGCGCAACATATGTTGCTAGAGGCTCTGTTTATCATGTGCATCAGCTAAAGAGCTATATTAAAAACGCTCTAGGCAACAAAGGCTTCTCTGTTGTTGAAGCTGTTTCCACATGTCCAACTTACTTTGGTAGAAAAAATAAGAAGGGCAATGCTGCTGGCATGATTAAATGGATTCAAGAAAACTCCACAATGTACAAAGCTGGTACAGAGGATTACGACAAAATGTTCGTAATTGGTGAGTTTGTTAACAAGACAGCTCCAGAATATACTGAGAGCTACACTAAGCTAATTGAAAGTGTTGGAGGTAATAAGTAATGAGTAATGCTCGTACTGAATTTCGTCTTAGCGGTTCTGGCGGACAAGGAATAATAACTGCTGGTATCATCCTTGCTGAGGCTGCTATCCTTGACAATAAATTCGCACTACAATCTCAAAGCTACGGCCCTGAGGCTCGTGGCGGCGCATCAAGAGCAGAGGTTGTTATTTCTGATGTGGAAATTGACCATCCAAAGGCTACAACTCCAAACTATCTGCTTTGCCTAACTAACGAAGCGTTTAGAATTTTTGGTTTAACTGCTGATGCTTCCACAACTATCATCTGCGACAGCAGTGTTGATACTTCTGCTAGCGATAAGAAAATTGTTAAGGTTAGCATTTTAGATACTGCTAATAATGAGCTAAAGCCAATTGTTGCAAATGTTGTTGCTCTTGGATTTTTAGTTGGATTTACAAATATTGTTAGTCGTGAGTCTGCGACAGAGGCTCTTATGAATAGAATTCCTAAGGGTACTGAAGAACTAAATCAAAAGGCTATTGATGCAGGTTTCAAATTCGCTGACGAATTAAAGTAGCTTTAACATATGGCACTCTCTTGCATAAAAAGTAAGAGTGTGTCATTGTTGCATAAAAGTATATATGGAGGTTTATATGTCAAAGTTTAAAGAGAGATTAGAAGCTTGGGATTCTAAGGTTCAAAAAGGGCTTGAGAAGAATAAAGAACGTAAGGTAACATTCATTTCTGGTGGTAATAGTGTGGTTAAGCGCCTATACACTCCAGAGGATATTGCGCATATTGATCCGCTAGAGGATATTGGCTTCCCTGGAGAATATCCATTCACAAGAGGCGTTCAAACAACAATGTATAGAGGACGTTTTTGGACAATGCGTCAGTATGCTGGATTTGCAACTGCTGAGGAGTCTAACAATAGATATAAATTCCTAATTGAGCAAGGCTCTATGGGTCTGTCTGTTGCTTTTGACCTTCCAACACAAATCGGATATGACTCCGACCACACTCTTTCTGAGGGCGAAGTTGGTAAGGTTGGTGTTGCTATTGACTCACTAAAAGACATGGAAATTCTATTTGATGGTATTCCGCTTGATAAGGTTTCCACTTCTATGACAATCAACGCTCCAGCTGGTGTGCTTCTTGCTATGTACATCGCTGTTGCTGAAAAGCAAGGCGTTTCTGCTGATCAACTAAGAGGTACTATCCAAAACGATATTCTAAAAGAATATATCGCTCGTGGAACATACATCTTCCCGCCAGCGCCATCTATGCGACTAATCACAAACATTTTTGAATACTGCTCAAAGAATGTACCACAATGGAACACAATCTCCATCTCCGGTTACCACATTCGTGAGGCTGGTTCTAGTGCTGCACAAGAAGTTGCTTTTACTTTAGCTGACGGTATTGCTTATGTTGATGCTGCTATTAAGGCTGGGCTAGACGTTGATGACTTTGCACCTCGTCTATCCTTCTTCTTCAACGCACACAACGACCTACTAGAGGAAGTTGGTAAGTTTAGAGCTGCTAGAAAGCTTTGGGCTAAGATTATGAAAGAGAGATTTAATGCAAAAAGCCCTAAATCTTTAGCTCTTAAGTTCCACACACAAACTGCTGGTTGTACTCTAACTGCTCAACAACCTGATAACAACATCATTCGTGTTGCTATTCAAACTCTTGCTGCTGTTATGGGCGGTACGCAATCACTTCACACTAACTCTAGAGATGAGGCTCTTGCGCTTCCAACAGAAGAGTCTGTTAGAATTGCACTAAGAACTCAACAAATTGTTGCTCATGAGTCTGGTGTTGCTGACACAGTTGACCCACTTGCTGGCTCTTACTATGTTGAAGCTACAACTGATCGTATCATCAAAGAGGCTGAGGAGTATATTGCTAAGATTGATGCTTTAGGCGGAGCGCCAAAGGCTATCGAGAAGGGATATATCCAACAAGAGATTATGGATTCTGCTTATCAACATCAAAAAGCTGTTGAGTCTAAGGAGAGAATTGTTGTTGGTGTTAACCAATTCCAAATCAAGGAAGAAGCTCCAAAAGGACTGCTTCGTGTTGACCCAGCTGTTGAAGTTATGCAAAAGAAGAAAATTGCTGAGCTAAAGGAATCTCGTGATAACAAGCTTGTTGAAGAGAAGCTTGCTGCTCTTAGAACTGCTTGTAACTCTGAGGATAACTTAATGCCATACATCCTTGATTGTGTGCGTCAATACGCAACTTTAGGCGAGGTATGCCAAGTTATGAGAGATGAGTTTGGTGAGTATGTTGCTGCTGCAATGCTATAATTATAGATAGGAGAACAATTATGAGTGAAAAAACAATTCGTGTACTGGTTGCAAAGCCAGGCCTTGATGGACATGATAGAGGAGCAAAGGTTGTTGCTAGAGCTTTAAGAGAAGCTGGTATGGAGGTTATTTATACTGGGCTTAGACAAACTCCAGAGCAAATTGTCGCTGCTGCAATTCAAGAGGACGTTGATGTTCTTGCAATGAGCATTCTTTCTGGCGCGCACAACAACTTATTCCCTCGTGTTACTAAGCTGCTTGAGGAGAAGGGCGTTAACGACATTCTTGTAGTTGGTGGCGGAGTTATCCCAGAGGAGGATATTCCTTTCCTAAAAGAGAATGGGCTAGCTGAAATTTTCACACCAGGTACTGATACTAGTGTGACAATTGAGTTCATCAAAAACAACCTAAAGAGATAGAAATTATTATGACTGTAAAAGAATATGTTGATGCTGTCTTATCATCTAATGTTAGGCTAACTTCGAGAGTTATCTCATTAGTCGAGAATGAGGATAAAGATGCAACAGAAATTTTAAAACAGCTCTTTAAACACACTTCCAGAGCTTCTGTTATTGGTATAACAGGAGCTCCTGGTTCAGGTAAATCAACGCTGACTGATAAGCTAACAAAAGCGCTTAGAGCTAAGGGCAAGAGGGTTGGCATTATTGCAGTTGACCCAACAAGCCCGTTTTCTGGCGGAGCTATTTTGGGAGATAGAATCAGAATGAATGATATTGCAACCGACGAGGGAGTTTTTATTCGCTCTATGGGCACTAGAGGTCAGCTTGGTGGACTTGCTAAGCATACAATGAGCGCTGTTAGAGTTTTGGATGCCTTTGGTTGCGATGTTATCTTTATTGAAACTGTTGGTGTTGGGCAGTCTGAGGTTGACATTATAAAGCTTGCTGACCTTGTAACTATTGTTAATATCCCAGGAATGGGGGATGACATACAGGCAATAAAAGCTGGGCTTATGGAGATAGGCGATGTTTTTTGTGTCAACAAGGCAGATAGAGATGGTGTTGAAAGAGTTGTAACTGAACTTAATATGATGCTAGACCTTAAAGGCGAGTTTGAGGGGGTGCGTCCTCCGGTTATTAAGACTGTTGCGCAAACAGGGGAGAATGTCGAGGTGCTTTGCGAAAGCATTCTTGAGATACTCGAATATAACAAACAAAATGGCATTTTAAATAAGCGCAGACATAGGAATTTAAAGCTTGAGATTAAGAATATAATTCTTGATAGATTTTTAAGAAGAGTTGATGCGACTGCTGAAAACTCTGGTATGCTTGATAGTTTAACTGAAGATGTGCTTGCTGGAAACAATGATCCGTTTAGCGTTTCAGAAACGATACTTGAAAGCATGAATTTTGATAAATAAGGAGATAAAGTTATGAATCCAACTAGAATTGATCATATTGGTATTGCTGTTAATAGCTTAGAGGAGGCTTCTAAGGTATATGAGGCTCTAGGGCTAAAGAGCCATGGTGTTGAAACTGTTGAAGAGCAGAAGGTTAAGGTTGCTTTCTTCCCTTGCGGAGATAGCGAGGTTGAGCTTTTAGAAAGCACTTCTCCAGACGGCCCTATCGCTAAGTTCATCGAAAAGAAGGGCGAGGGCATTCAGCATATCGCTATCAGAGTTGACAACATTGAGGCTGCTTTAGCTGAAATGAAAGAGAAGGGTGTTCGCCTTATTGACGAAACTCCAAGATACGGAGCTGGCGGCGCTAGAATTGCATTCCTTCATCCAAAGTCCACTGGCGGAGTTCTAATTGAGCTTTGCGAGAGAAACGGATAATAAGTAAAATAATTAAGCTGGTGCGATTTTTTGCACCAGCTTTTAAATTATTTAAAGTATAGAGAAATTTATGTTTAAACAAGAAGAATATTGATAAAAAAACATCGCCCATTATTTCGGCGATGTTTTTGTTTTATAGTATTGTATTGGCCGCTTTAGAGAGTTTTTAAAAGGTTTTTACATGCTCTTGAAGCTTTTTGAAGGTTTCTTCAGAAAGAGTATGCTCAATTTTACAAGCATCGTCCCTTGCTATTTCTTCACTAACACCAATCTTAATTAAGAACTCGGTTATAGTTTCGTGTCTATTATAAATTTGAGTTGCAATTTCTAAGCCTTTATCGGTTAAAATAATGCTTCCATCGCCCTCAACCACAATATAACCTGTTTCACGAAGTTTTTTCATCGCTATGCTAACACTAGGTTTGCTATACTCCAGCTCATTAACAATGTCAATTGACCTAACTCTACCTATGCGTTTTTGCAACATCAAGATAGCCTCTAAATAGTCCTCGCCTGATTTATAAATGCTCATACTATTTCCTCCTATTCTTTAGATATTCACTTCTACCAAATTCATATAAATTATTTCCTTCAGAGTCGATCACAACAGTTAAAGGCATATTTTCGACTTTAAGTCGTCTTAACGCCTCAGCCCCTAGCTCTTCAAAAGCAATTACTTCTGCTGAAACAATGCTCTTTGCCATCAATGCCCCAGCGCCACCAATAGCAGCAAAATACACACCAGTATGCTCTTTTATAGTCGACTTAACTTCGTCATTTCTTTCGCCTTTGCCTATCATCCCTCTAGCACCAAGCTTAATGAGTGTTGGGGAGTATGCATCCATTCTTCCGCTTGTTGTTGGCCCAGCACTGCCAATTACCTTACCAGGCTTTGCAGGAGTTGGCCCAACATAATAAATTATACTATCTTCTATTTCAAAAGGCAGTTTTTCGCCATTAGCTATCATTTCGCATATTCTTTTGTGCCCAGCATCACGAGAAGTATAGATTTCGCCTGTTAGATAAACTGTTTCGCCAGCTTTTAAAGCCTTTGTTTTATCCTTAGTTAGGGGAGTGGTTAAATTAATTGCCATATCTTAAATTACCTCCGTTATGTGTCGTGTAACATGGCAGTTTATATTAACTGCACATGGCAAAGATGCGATATGTGTTGGGTAGGTTTCGATATTAACAGCGAGGGCTGTTGTTCTTCCTCCAAAGCCTTGAGGCCCAATGCCTAAGTCATTTATAGTTAATAGAAGCTCTTCTTCTAAATCGCTATAGAATTTATCGGCATTTCTCTCCTCGGCACTTCTCATAATGGCTTTTTTAGCCAGAGTTGCTGCCTTATCAAAGCTTCCGCCAATACCAACACCAACAACAATTGGAGGGCATGGGTTAGGACCTGCTTCTTTGACTGTATTTATTATGAACTCTTTAACGCCCTCTAAACCAGCAGAAGGTTTTAGCATAGCGATTTTGCTCATGTTTTCGCTACCAAAGCCTTTTGGAGCAACGGTAAGCTTAATTTTATCTCCAGCAACGATTTCGGTATAGATAAGTGCAGGGGTGTTGTCGCCTGTGTTTTTTCTATGTATAGGTTCTGCAACGGAGTTTCGCAGATAGCCTTCTTTATAGCCTTGTCTAACGCCTTCATTAACAGCATTGGTTAAGCTGCCACCAACAATAGCAACTTCTTGACCTATCTCTAAAAAGACACAAGCCATACCAGTATCTTGGCAGATTGGCACTCTTTCGGTTTCTGCAATTTTATAGTTTTCTATAATATTATCAAGCACATTTTTAGCAACTTCGCCGTCTTCGGCAGCTCTTGCCTTATTTATGCAGTTTTTTATATCATCAGGCAGAACATAATTAGCCTCAATACAAAGTTTTCTTACTTTATCGGTTATCTCGTTAACATTTATTTCTCTCATATGTCCTCCACTTTATTTAGTTGCGTATATAGTAATTATAGCATAATTCTAGTGATTGTAAAGAGATTTTGCACTAAAATGAGATGAGCTTTTTTGAATGTTCCGTCGTCAGGCTTTAATTAGAATAAGGGTGAAAGGTGAATGACTAAAGGGTTTCGCAGTAAACTTTCAGTGTTCCGCTAGGCTTACATAAAGTTTTGCTAAATTTTTTTCAAAAAATTTCAGCATCAAAGGGCTGCCCCTTTGGCGCTTTCCGCAGAAAGCGAAATTCTTTAAAAACTAAACAGCTTTCACCTACAAAATAAAACAAGCACCAAAACGTACCATTCACAACAAAAACTGGAATGACGACAGGGTGAAAGCTTAACTAGCCCCTAAACAAGGGAGCGCACTTTCCGTCCCCACCCATC
>CAYJEV010000067.1:0-10010 GCA_964369265.1 uncultured Oscillospiraceae bacterium | reverse complement strand
TGTTCATGTGAAAGCTTAACTAGACCATAAACAGAGGAATGCACTATCCGAACCCGCCCATCAAGTAAGCAGAGCGGAGCCTTGATGGCAACAACAAAATCCAAAGGATTTTGTAAAGTAAGAAGTAATAGTTAATAGTGAAGAGGTATTGTATCGCCTTTGGCGATGGATTTTGATGGTGGAGCATATAATTTAAAATGGTGACTACTAGTCGCCGCTACAATTTGCTGTGTTATTTTATGTTTTGCATGACCATAAATGACACGCAAAAATTGATGCCCCATAAATAGTAGGGTGCGGCGCTCGACGCACCGTCGCACATAAAATAGCCATAACGCATAATTAACAGGCACAAAAAATTAAAATAGCGACTAATAGTTGCCGTTACAATTATCGATTGCAGAAAAATATTAAATGAAGGGAAGGCATAATTATGACTGACTATCAAATTCAACATGGCTTTAACCCATTTCGCAGGTTTTTCGCACGAACATTGGACCTTTCTATTTATGCAGTGTTCGTATCGGCGTTTATTACATTGGTTCTTGATCTCGATACAATGGATTTTTCAGATTTTACTAGTTTTGCTTTGGTAACTATTCCATCATTTATTATAATGCTATTGATTGAGCCTCTTTTAATTAGTAAATTTGGAACAACTATTGGCAAAGGAATACTTGGAATTAAAGTGCTGAATATAAGAGGCGAAAAGGCTGATTTTTTCTCGGTTATGCAAAGAACCTTCTCCGCCATTATGGACGGAATGGGGTTTCAAATTCCTTTTTATAGCATTTATACTCAGTATAGATGCTACAAAAAGCTAGATGAACTAACTCCACTTAGCTATGATAGTAATTTTTCAATTGAAATAACCGATTATTATAAGTTAAGAGCTGTGTTTTATATAATCGCAGAGGGCATTATTATTATGCTGTATGTTCTTATTGCTTCGATTACACTTCTTCCTCAAAAAAAAGGGTTTTTAACTACGGCAGAGTATTTAGACAACTACAAGTTTTACATGCAAAAAAACGACTCAGGCATTCAAGATCCAACACTTTTAAAAGGAAAATTGGAGATAGTTGAGCAAGATGGAGTTGTGACAGAGGTTATAATAAGACACAATATAACTAACTATGATATTTTTGATATTTCTTATATACAAATGATATCCGCTGTACAGGCTTTTGATAGTGATGTAAATGCATTTACTGCGTGGTATCAGCCTTATGCAAACGATATTTTTATCGATAGAAGCTTCAAAATAGACTATAAGGATATGAAGATTTCCGCCAGAATTCACTATACAGGCTTAGGTTATATTAATAGCTTTTTCGCTACAAAAAATATCCTCTCAAACAATTCAAAATACGAATGCGAGATGATTATAAGCAAGGCAGAATAGGGCTTTGTTGAAAACTTTGAAAAAATCGGTAAAACTATCTATTCTTTACATAAAGGCTAAAATCCTCTTAAATTTCTCGCAAGAAGCAGTTTTTTTAGCACTATTTGTCTTATTTTATCAAACAAATGTTATATTTTTGGCTTTAACATTTTACATTCCTAATTTACTTTTAGGAGTTTTCAACATTCCAACGATGAAAAGTTTAATCTTATTTTAGTTAATTTAAAAGCACAATTCTCTAAATAGAGGCTTGTGCTTTTTGTTTTATAAACTGATTAGGATTATATCGATTACTCTAGCTTATTAACACTTTATTCTTGGCATTATCTAAAAAGGGACTTGCTAATTTACTAAAATAGGTATATAATATATAAGTAATAATGTGAAAAAAAGGAGTTAAATTATGGATAATACACAAAAAACTATGGATAAAATTGTTGCACTTGCTAAATCTCGTGGATTTGTATTTGCTGGCTCAGAAATATACGGAGGCCTTGCTAATAGCTGGGACTACGGCCCTTTAGGCGTTGAAATGAAAAATAACATCAAAAAGGCTTGGTGGAAGAAATTTGTTCAACAATCCCCTTATAATGTAGGGCTTGATTCTGCAATTATAATGAACTCTCAAGTTTGGAGAGCTTCTGGACATGTTGGAGGATTTTCTGACCCTCTAATGGATTGCAGAAGCTGCCAAACTCGCCACAGAGCAGACAAGCTAATTGAAGAGTTTAGCGGCAGCGAGCCTAATGGCTGGACTGACCAACAACTAATGGATTATATAAAGGAAAATAATGTAACTTGCCCTGATTGCGGAAAATCAGACTTCACTGATATTAGAAAGTTCAATCTAATGCTAAAGACATATCTTGGAGTTACTGATAGTGTTGAAAACCAAACTTACCTTCGCCCAGAAACAGCTCAAGGCATCTTCGTTAACTTTGCTAATGTGCAAAGAACAACAAGAAGAAAGCTTCCTTTTGGTATCGCTCAAGTTGGTAAGAGCTTTAGAAACGAAATCACACCTAAAAACTTCATCTTTAGAACAAGAGAGTTTGAGCAAATGGAGCTTGAGTTCTTCTGCCGTCCGGGAACAGAAATTGAATGGTTCAACTACTGGAAAGACTACTGCTACAACTTCTTATTAAATCTTGGACTAACAAAAGAAAATATCGTTCTTAGAGCGCATAGCGAAGAGGAGCTTTCTCACTATTCCAATGCAACAACTGATATTGAGTTTATGTTCCCATTTGGAGTTGGCGAACTTTGGGGAATAGCTTCTAGAACTAACTTTGACTTAAATGCCCATCAAAATGAGTCTGGCAAGTCATTAGAATATTTCGATCAAGAAACTAACGAGCACTTCCTACCATATGTAATTGAGCCATCTTTAGGAGCAGACAGAGTTATGCTTGCTTTCTTATGCGATGCTTATGATGAGGAGATTATTGACGAAAAAGATACTAGAACTGTGCTTCGTCTTCACCCAGCATTAGCTCCTTACAAATGCGCTGTACTGCCATTATCTAAGAAGCTGTCTGATAAGGCTAGGGAAGTGTATGAGCTAATTTCTGAGCATCATATGGTGGATTATGATGAGGCTGGCTCTATCGGCAAGAGATACAGGCGTCAAGACGAAGTTGGAACACCTGTTTGCGTTACTGTTGACTTTGAAAGCTTAGAGGATGGTTGTGTTACTGTTCGTGATAGAGATACTATGAAACAAATTAGAATTGCTATTGCTGATCTTCCAAAGCATATTGATGAGTTGGTGAAATTTTAAGTTATGAGGCTAACTAAAATATTTGCAAGCATTTTTTGTGTTCTGTTGTTAGCAAGCTGCAACGCAGTGCTGGAAAGCTCTTCTAGTATTGAGTTATCTTCTAGTTCAGAGGCAGAAACTGTGCCTATGGTGGAGCTTGTGCCAGCTAGAAAGATTGACAGACGTGCAGAATATATATATGATACCCACCCTGACTATACAAAAGTCGACTATAGCTCTCCAGCTCTGCTAGAAATAACCGATAATGCAGGGCAGGGCTATATTGACAGCTTGGACATACTATGCGACTCTCCTATGTACTGGCTAAGGCTATACGAGATGCTTGATGGCGGCTATCACACCACACAGATAATAACTGGCCCTGAAGGAACTATGACACTAGCAAACCAATCATTTTATGAGGTTGTTGACTTAACTGATAATACTGAGCTTCCAATCAGAGATGTCATCGCTAAAAGACAACCTGAAAACTTAATGATAACTGTTGGTATTAACGGAATTTCTTTTATGGAAAAAGAGCTTTTCATTTCTGAATACACAAGCTTAGTAACAGATTTGCAAGAGTTGTCCCCAAACTCAACTATTATTCTACAGTCCATACTTCCAATAACCCCTATATACCAATACTATGGCGTTATCACCAACGAGCTTATCACAGAGGCTAACTCTTGGATACTGGATATCGCCGAAGATACTGGCTGTTATTACCTCGATACTCATTCTGCAATTATAACAGATGACGGACATGCTGTTGATGAATGGATGATGAATGATGGCTTGCATTTAAATAGGGAAGGGCTTGAGGTTGTGCTTGAATACTGGGCAACACACGCTTTACCAACCTATGAAATACCATTACCGCCTATTCCAGAGCTAAATAGCTCCAGTGCAACTGAATAAACTAGAAAAACGAATAAAACACCTCCTAGCTGTCAATAATAGCTTAGGAGGTGTTTTTTGTGAAAAAAAGCATTTTTAGCTTTGTAATTTTTTGTTTTATACTATCCGTTCCATTTTATTTTATGATAGATTGCTGGACTAAACCAGGCAGGAACGCATCAACTTTCCAAGAAAATATACCTATAGAAGCCAAAGAAATAAAGCTTTTTTGCATAAATATAACTGATGAAGAATTGAAAAGCGTTTTCGAGCTTGCAGTATCTCCAACTAATAACAGCATAACTATAAAGCCAATTCCTATTAGCTTAGCAGTTGAACATGCTGGGAGCTTGCAAACAATAGGGGAGATGTTCGATAATTTAGGCGCAGAAAAAGCTATTAAAGAGGTTTTTGGCGAGGAGATGTATACTATATATAATAACGAAGATTTGAAAGAGATTGCTGACAGCACAGGCAGGATAAACTTCAATATTAGCGAGGATATATATTCAAACACTGATCAGCTCCTATTACCAAAAGGCTACACACAGCTTGATGGCAGAAGAATTGTGCAGCTCATTACCTCAAGGCAGTATGATTTCAATACTGAGTTTGGAATGCAAAATACTGCAATTCTCTTAAAAGATATTCTTAATGCGCATCTTCATAAAGATAATTCTATTGAATTTTATTATAATATCATTGTCAATAACTCGAAAAATAATATTTCTTATCAAAAGTTCCATGAACTCATCCCTATATTTGAGGAACTTCTATCTAGCAGCGCAGATATTGAAATAGAATACATCCAAGGCGAATATGTTGAGAAGGATGCACTTTTCATTCCGAAAAATTATCCTTTTTAATTGTTTTGATAAAAATGTTTCACGTGAAACATTTGTTATTGGTTTTAATGGTGTTTGGTATTGTTTCACGTGAAACATTTAGAGTAAAAGGGCAACCCAGAATAGGGTTGCCCTTTAGTGGGTTATTAAGGTTTTGTGTGTAGCTTGAATGATTTTTAGCGAAAACGGAAGGGAAGCTTGTTAATTTTTCACCTTGTCGTCCCTCAACAAAGGTACAAATGATATAGCAAATTGTAGCGGCGACTAGTAGTCGCCATTTTAGTTTTTCGCTAATCCTCTGGTTTTTCGCCATCAAGGGTCCATTTCATTCCCTTGATGGGTGGGGACGGATAAAGCATTCCTCCGTTTGAGGTTCAGTTAAGCTTTAACATGAATAAACCTTAGTTTTGTGCAAACTTGAAGTATTTTTGCCTGTCTTTTTTTGATGTAAAAGCTATTAAGTTTCTTTTTTAAGAATTTCGCTTTCTGCGGAAAGCGCCAAAGGGGCAGTCCTTTGATGCTGAATTTTTTGAAAAAAATTCAGCAAAACTTTATGTAAGCCTAGCGGAACACTGCAATTTTAGTACAATCCTTAAGTCATTCACCTTTCACCATTAGTCTTTAGTCCAATTACTTAGCAATAGCTTAAAATAAACTTCGCAAAGAATTTAAATCCATCTTTCATTGAATCCTTATACATATACTCTTCTCTAGTATGAGCTTTTCCGCCCTTGTAAATTGGAATACACACAGATGGTATGCCTTGAGATAATGGGATATTACAGTCAGTTGAGCCTGCACCAGCTATAATCTCATCATAGCCCATAGCCTTGCCAACAGCCTGAACTCTTGCCTCAAGCTCAGCATTGTCTACTTCACCACCACAAGGACGATCGCCTAACAGCTCAACAACAACCTCAATACCCATTGCTTGATAGCCAGAAATTACATTCTCGAACATCTTGTCCATGATCTCTAGCGCTTCTTTAGAGTTAGAACGATACTCGTACATCATATTACAGGACTGCGCTATAGTATTTACAGAAGTTCCGCCCTCAATTAAACCAACATTATATGTAGTTTTGCCTAGTGGTGGCACTTTCATAGCGTATAGTGTATTGATTAGGGAAGCCATATAGTGAATTGCGTTTCTATTGCCATATGCACCATAGGAATGTCCGCCCTCTGTTTTAACAGTCACTCTATATCTCTTTGAACCAACAGCCTCGTTTATATAGTAGCCTGGGGAAGAGCCATCAACTGCAACAACTTCTTTAATTCGTGACTTATAGTTCTTCATTATCTCGATAGCGCCCTTTAAGTTTCCAAGACCCTCTTCATTGCTATCGAAAACGAATAAAAATCCATTTTTAGGCTTAACGTCATTCTTAATTAAAAAGTTAATCATCTCAAGCATTCCAGTACATGATGCTGTGTTATCGCCTATGCCAAGAGCGAAAATCTTCTCGCCGTCATCTATGTGTGGAATAGGATCAAGATCAGGGAATACTGTATCAGTATGAGCCATAAAGCAGATAAGCTCGCTCCTGTTATCTGCATGATATGGGTAAATCACATTAAGAGCCTCATCAATGATAACGCCCTTTGCGCCCATAGCCTCTAATCTATTCTTAATCTCTTCGGCACGTTTGCCCTCATTGCCAGTTGGGGAAGGGATTGCAACTAGTGTCTTTAAATCGGCAATTACTTTATCATAATTTGCCTCAATATGCTGTTCTGCCTTTTGGAATAAAAGTTCGCTCATTAGTTAAATTCTCCTTTCGATTTAAGACAATTTCCTCGTCCTTATAGATAATTTTACCATAAATTCTTTAAAAATTCAAGCGATTTTTGAATATTTAGCACCACTGTTGAAAACTATGTTTATATTGTTGAAAACTTTTTTATTAGTTTAAACAGCAACTATTTCTTGCTTTTTATTCTAATTTGTGCTATTATTGTAGTGTGAATAATTACATACAATTATTTACAAAAATATAATTTTAGCCTAATTTAATATTATAATTAGGCAGTTTGTGTTGATAAAAATCAGCGCAATTAAGGAGGATAAAATGGGATATTCAATTTCGTACTACAAAAGAAAGGCGCTTGATAGCCTTTCAAACAACTGGCCAATAGCTATTTTCGCTGTTATTATAGTTGGTATCATTTCAACGGTTACTTCCCAAGTTGGTGGTGTATTTTCAAATTTAATAAGCTTAATCATCCCTTACAACAGCGGAAGCGACTTTGCAATAATGGCTACTACTCTTATAGTTTTCCTTGTTACTTTTTTACTTCAATTTGTTATTCAAGGCATTGTCCAAGTTTTCGGTTTAGGCTCAACAAAGCTATACATTGACATGCATGATAAGAGAGAGCCAAAATTTGAAACTATCTTCTCTTACTTCCCAAAATACATAGTTAAGGCTTTCACAGCTCAACTAATGGTTGGTCTTGTTGTATTTTTATGGTCACTGCTTCTTATCATACCTGGCATAATTGCAACATTCAACTATGCTCTAGTATTCTTCATTATAGCTGAAAATCCTGAAATACCTGTTGGCGATGCTATGAAGCGTTCTAAAGAGCTAATGCAAGGACATAGAATGGAATTTTTATGGTTAAGCCTTTCATTCTTAGGCTGGGTAATTCTCTGTATATTCACATGCGGTCTTGGATTTATTGCATTAACTCCATATGTAACAGCAGCAAATGTTGCGTTCTACAAAGCTAGAACAGGGGACACTGGTTCTTACAATAACGATTCTAACCTAAATGACTTTGAGCAGTTCAAGAACAACTTCCAAGCTCAAAACAACTTCAACAACAACACACAAAATCAACAAAGCAACATCCCAACATATACACAACCAACTTACAACCAACCAACTAACACACCATCTAACCAGTTTGATACAAACAACTTCACTCAAAATAACGCTCCAACTTACACAGCCCCAACAACTCCTGTTGCGCCTGTTGCTCCTTCAATGGAGGATGAGTCAAAAGGAATGAGCGTTGAAGAGGAAACAAAGCAGTTTAACAAAATAACTACTGGTGACGAAGATTATCATACAAGCAGCGATAGCTACACTAGCGAGTATGATGATGATAAAAATATCTAAGCATTAAACTTCAGTAATATATAAGACAAATCAATAATACACAAAAGCCATCACTAGATTTCATCTTTTTGATGGCTTTTTTTAAAAAAGGAGGTTAATTTAAATGAAGTCAGGGATGTTAAAAAAAGTTGCATATTCAAAATTGGACGGAAACTGGAAAATATTGATCATCTCGACAATTGTTTATCTTTTATTTAATGATACTATTGGAGATGCAATTGATTTGTATATAGATCTTAAAGATATGTTTTTTAATAACAAAGGTGCAGTGCTAGATAATTACTTTTTATTAAGCGCAATAAAAACAATTTCAGGCGCTATTTCCTTTTTTATGTTGCCTGTTATATCAATAGGATATTCAAGAATTTCTTTAAATTTATTAGAAGATAAACCAATAGATAAATCAATATTATTTGAATATCTACCAACTCATTTTGGCAAGGCATTAGGTGCAAATATACTAGTAGGAGTTTATGTACTTCTATGGAGCCTCCTTCTTATCATACCAGGAGTTATGGCTGCTTATAGTTATAGCTTAGTATCTTACATAATGGCTGACAATCCTGATATATCAATTGAAGCTGCCCTCAGCGAGTCTAAAACTTTAATGGAAGGGAATAGAATGCGATTATTTCTGTTAGATCTTTCTTTTATTGGGTGGTTGTTATTGTCTGCTTTTACTTTTGGATTAGCTGCCTTGTTTATTGCCCCTTATTATCATACAACTGTTGCTGCTTTCTATAAAGAAATAAAAGGTGTCGTTGGAACATCTAGCCAGTATACAAAAATAGATGGAGAGATAATATATCCTTAAAAACTAAAACTGTCCTTGATACAAAGACATAAAATAAAAAAACAAATGCTGCCTGACTATAAAAATAGCAAGCAGCATTTATTTGTGGATAAATTTATTATTAAAAGTGATGATATTTGAAATTAAAATTTGTTGCCTAATTTAACAAGGGCAAGAGTTTTGCCAGCACCCTTAAACACAGAAATAATTGTGGTTAAGCTTCCTATTAATGCAAAAAATCCTGTCATAATTAAGTTGGAAGTATACATAGATTCATCAGCAAGCTTTGGAACAAGGGAATAAGCTTCGAAAATTCCAACCTCTAGCTCTCTCATTATAAATACAGCCCAATCCATTCTATTTCCAAAAAATGTCATAGCAATCATCACAGCAATAGAAATGAATATACCAGTATAGGACATTTTACCAGCGAACTTTTCGTAACCTCTAACTGTACATACTGCCAAAATCAAGCCAGAAATTGCAGCAACATAGCCAAGCTGACCTATAATTACTATTGCAAGAACGCCAGCCAAAGAGCCTAACAGCGCACCGACAATACCAAAAGGCACATTTTCAGGCTTTGCTTTATGCTCTTCATTTGCTCCAGCAACACGCTCAGAGAACTTAACAGCACAGTCCTCACACATTTGAAGCCCCATACCATTAAAAACATAATGCGAAGTTGTAACGTCTTTATCGCATCCAAAGCAGCCACTTTTTAGCCCCTTTGTGTATAGGTAGTTAGTTAAAGTATCGAGGGCAGCTTGAAGGTTATCGAAGTTAGTTGCTTCTTTAATTGAAGCTGTTGTTTCAAAATTAACAGCGCCATTATTTCGAGCATTCGCAGAGTTAACCTTTGAAACAGACGATTGTAAGTCTGAAAAAGTTTCATTAGTAGCATTGCCATTCGGGCCAGTTAATATCATAAAAACAAGAAAGTTACCTTGCTTTTGTAGTCGTGTGATGGACAGATCATATCCTCTATAATTACCATAAATCATACCATTCACATGGTCAAATTCAAGGTTGTTATTTTTAGCAAATTCGATTATCCTATTTTTATTAGCTACCATTTCATTTCTCCATATCTTTTAAATTACGTTTATAATTATAAACATTTGATAAACAAATGTCAATACTTTTTATGCAGATTGTTTGAAATAAAAGCTATAATCTT
>CAYJEV010000066.1:0-10268 GCA_964369265.1 uncultured Oscillospiraceae bacterium | reverse complement strand
ATTTTTTGAAAAAAATTTAGCAAAACTTTATGTAAGCCTAGCGGAACACTGCAAGCTTTGTGCGAAATCTTTAGTCATTAGTCTAACAAAGCTAAGAGCAAATCTCTTTGTAAATCTCGCTCTTCTTAACTCCAGTGTCGCTCGCTGCCTTCTTTGCAGCCGCAGAAGAAGACATGCCTTCCTCTATATACGCTAAGGCAAGCTTAACAGCATCTTCAAGCGTAAACACCTGCTTTTCTTCCCTCTTAGCTGCCTCTACTATCAATACAAACTCGCCCTTAATTGTCTTGTCGCTATAATACTCAACTGCCTCCGATAAGCTAAATCTTAACACCTCTTCATGAATTTTTGTAAGCTCTCGGCAAAGCGCAATTCTCCTATCGCCAAACACAGCCAGCATATCCTTGAGCGTTGATAATAGCTTATGTGGCGCTTCATAAAAAACAAGCGTTCTTGGCATATTGACAACCTCAGCTAAATGCTCTTTTCTGCCAGCCTTATTAGTGGTTAAAAATCCCTCAAATGAAAAACGAGTTGTGTCAAGCCCAGATAATGCTAAAGCAGTTATAACGGCACTAGGCCCTGGAACAGCCACCACCTCAATGCCATTGTCATAGCACTGACGAATTAGCTCCTCTCCAGGATCGCTAACACAAGGCATACCAGCATCGGTCACTATTGCGCCATCCTCCCCAGAAAGAAGCCTCCCTATTATCTGCTCTCCTCTTTGACGAAGATTATGCTCATAATAGCTTATCATTGGCTTTGATATTTCAAAACGAGATAGCAGTTTCATTGTGACCCTTGTATCTTCGGCTGCTATAAAATCAACCTTTGAGAGAGTTTCAATTCCTCTGCTAGAAAAGTCCCCTAAATTTCCTATAGGTGTTCCAACAACATATAATTTTCCCATCTAGCTTTCTCCTCCCTTGTAAATATCTTTAACCTCTTGGTTTAGCTCGCCCTTTTCATCATACATAATTAAAGGCGCTTCAACAACAACCCCAGACTTAGCCCCAAGCTTTCCCTCAATCAGAAAAAGCCACGCTGGAGAGCCAACATTCTTCTGCACAAACCTTATTCGCTTAGGCTCAATATTAACCTTCTTCATCTCCACAATAACATCAGTTAGCCTTGAAGGCTTTTGGCAAATGCAAAATCTTCCTCCAAAATTAAGGGCGGCAGCAGCTGCTTTGCATATATCTTCAAGCGAACAAGCGAGTTCATGGCGCTGAATGCCTCTGCCATGCTCTGCGATAAATCCGCTTTGCTCTGTTTGATATGGAGGGTTGCATGTCACAAGATCAAAATATTTTTTATGAAATTCACCAACACCCTTTTCAGGTATTTCCTTTAAATCTAAAAGAAGTGGGGTGAAATTTTCAATCTGCGAGTTTTGAGATAAAGTTTTGTTCATCAAATCCACAGCCTCTTTTTGTATATCAACAGCAACAGAAACTAATGGCGGTACAACTCCTTTGCCTCTATAATGCGAAAACGCCACTATTCCGCAACCACTGCATAAATCAAGCAGTTTATGCTTTCGCTTTACATTTGCAAAGCTCGCTAAAAGCACTGAGTCGGTTGAAAAACGATGAACCTCATCAATCGCTATTGATAAACTATCGCTTAAAATTGCATAACTTTGATCCTTTGACATAAATCCTCCACTAAAAATAAATTAAGGAGCCCTTAACGAGCTCCTCTAATTTAAATGCTAAACAAAATTATTCAGCAGAAATTGCACCTGTTGGACAGACACCAGTACAAGCGCCACAATCGATACAAGTATCAGCATTGATAACGTAGATGCTATCTCCCTCTGTGATTGCAGAAACAGGGCAAGTACCAGCACAAGCGCCACAGCTTACACAGTTCTCATTAATAACGTGAGCCATTCTTAACACCTCCTTACTATTATATTGTTACTCCCATTCTAACACATTAAATGGAATTTTTAAAGTACCTTTTCAACAAAATTTATCTTAAATTTTATTGAAATTTTCTTTATAATTAGCCGCCTAGCAAATAAAGTTTATAATCCCTCTTGACAAACATACTGTTGGTATGTTATTGTAATTACATACTATTGGTATGCAGAGCGAAATGAGGTGTAAAAATGGCAAGAAATAAATATCCAGAACAAACTATCGAACGAATACTAGAAGTATCAACTAGGCTTTTTCTTGAAAAAGGGTATGACAACACAAGCTTGCAAGATATTTTGAACGAGCTTGGCGATTTAACTAAGGGCGCTATTTATCATCACTTCAAGTCAAAAGAAGAGATTTTCGATGCTGTTGCGACTAAGCTTGGAGAAGCTAATGGGAAGTATTTTATCGAAATGAAAAATAACACCACGCTAACAGGAGCAGAAAAGCTAAGGCAAGTTTTAGTTTTGAATGTCTTTAGTGATGCCTCTGCAACTTTGCTTGATATTGTGCCTAATCTTTTAGAAAATCCAAAGTTTTTGGCAACGCAGCTAAAGTGTACTATGAATGAGGTTGTCCCAAACTATGTGTTACCAATTATTGAGCAAGGTGTAAGTGATGGTTCTATTCTTTGCGACAAGCCATATGAGCTTGCAGAACTTATCACTTTGCTTTTAAATACTTGGCTTAACCCTGTTATATTTGGAACTGACAAAACTAGAACAGCAAATAAGTGCAAGATGATAAACGAGCTTACTGCTAGGTATAATTTTGTTTTATTTGAAGATGAGTTTATAACAAAGCTGGAGCAATTGTAAGAGGGAATACAATTATATGAAAAAGAATAAAATTGCTATACTATATTTTATAGCATCAATATCGTTTTTGGTTAGTGCGACAATTTATTTTTTTGGCTCGAGTAATGGTTTAGGAGCAATACAACTTATTCTTGGAACAACATTCTTATACATAGCTTTAGAAAATTCAAAAATAAAAAGGATAATATCGACAATAAAAAAGGGGAAGAGTAACTAAGCTATATTCTCCCAAAATGAAAATAACTGCTCTTTATTTGAGCAGATTATTTTTAAATACATACATACCGACCGTATGTATGAAAAAATAAAAGGAGGAGCAATTATGGAAACAATTATTAAATCAAGAAATCTATGCAAAAGTTATGAGGGGAAATCGGTGCTAAGCGGATTAAATTTTGAAGTTAAAAAAGGCGAGCTTATAGGGCTTCTTGGAAGCAACGGTGCAGGAAAGACAACGCTTCTTAAGCTTCTTTGTGGGCTTATAAAGCCGAGCGAGGGGGAAGCTCTAGTTTGTGGATATTCGCCATGGTCAGATGGCGATAAAGTCCTTAAACGACTTGGGGTAATGATTGAAACGCCTATTTTTTATGAACATTTGACAGCTCATAAAAATCTTGAAATTCATTTAGAATATATGAATGCGAAGGCTGATATTAGCGAAATCCTAAAATCTGTTGGACTTTCAAATGTTGAAGGTAAGGCAGTTTCAAAGTTCTCTATGGGAATGAAGCAAAGGCTTGGGATTGCAAGGGCAATCAGCCATAATCCAGACATACTGCTGCTTGACGAGCCAATAAACGGTCTAGATCCTGTTGCTATAAAAGACATGAGAGAGCTGTTTATTAAGCTTTGCGAAAACGGCACTACTATCATTTTATCAAGCCATATCTTAGGGGAAATACTGCAAACTGCTGAAAGCATTATCATTGTTTCAAAAGGTCAGCTAGAAATGCTTGGGGAAATTAAATCTTTGCAAAATAAATTTGGCGAAGAAACAGAAAATTATCTAATAGAAAGAATGAGGGGATAGAAGATGAAACTTATTAAATTAGAACTTAGGAAAAATAATCTAATGCCATATTTAGCTGGTGTTTTGGGAGTTTTTATAGCAATATTGGCTTTGGGCTTGCTATTTTGCGCTGTTCCAATTTTAGAGCCAAACGATCCTTATGCCAAGGAGTTTTCGGATCCTAGTATGATAATTACAATGATTTCAATTATGTCTATGAGTGCTTTTGCTATTTTAGGCTCTGTGATGCACTCTAAATTTGTTATTGATGAATATACAGGGCGAAAAAATGTGCTTCTTTTCACATATCCTCAAAAAAGAAGCAGTGTGCTTTTGGCGAAATCTTTTCTTATATTCGTATTTGTGTTTGCGATGATGTTTGCTGTCAACATGCTTGCTTGTGTATCGACAGGCTTTGTTGCTGGTCTTGTAGGGCTTATCGCTGAACCTTTTTCTGATATAGATTTAATGCTTAGATTATCCCTGCTATTTGCCTTTGTAACAAACTTTATAGGGGTTATAGCATTGCGTTTGGGCTTTTATAAAAAGTCTATTATTGTGCCGATTGTCACATCGACAATATTAGTTTCGCCTTTTGGGAATGCAGTAATGCTTCTTGGCACTGATGCAAATATTGTTTTTTTAATTGCGTGCGCTGTGTTGTTTCTTATATCATTATTTTTATTTGCTGGAATTCTTAAAAATGTCAACCAAATGGAGTGTGTGTAATGAAACAAACAAAATTATGGCAAAAAGACTTTGCCTTAGTGGTTATAGGGCAGATTATCTCTCTTTTTGGAAATGGTATACTTCGCTTTGCTCTGCCGCTTCATTTACTTAACATAACAGGATCTCCGGCACTTTTTGGTATGGTGAGCGCTGTTTCTTTCCTGCCTATGGTGTTTCTTATGCCTGTTGGAGGCATTATAGCCGATAGGGCAAACAAGCGAAATATAATGGTTATTCTTGATTTTTTGACAGGCCTTTTAATGCTATTTTTTTATCTCGCAATGAACGGCATTTCGCTAATTCCGCTACTCATTTCAACCCTAATGATTTTGTATAGTATCGGAGGGTTATATCAGCCAACAGTACAGGCTAGTGTGCCCATGATACTCGATGAAAAGTTACTTACAAAAGGCAATGGTATAGTTAGCAGTATAGGTGCTTTGGCAAATTTAGTATCGCCTATTATTGGAGGAATATTGCTTGGAA
This sequence comes from uncultured Oscillospiraceae bacterium, assembly GCA_964369265.1. Taxonomy (GTDB): domain Bacteria; phylum Bacillota; class Clostridia; order Oscillospirales; family Ruminococcaceae; genus DAMCAP01. The sequence goes on along the minus strand of CAYJEV010000066.1, from coordinate 5,295 downwards.
GCTTTGGGATTACACCAATTATTGTAGTTTCTATCATCTGCTTTTTTGTATCAGGTATATTAGAGATTTTTATAAAAATTCCTTATAAAAAAGAAGCTTCAAACTCTTCAATTTTTAATATGGCAATAGAAGATTTTAGGCTTTCTATCAACTTCATATTCAAAGAAAAAGCTGCACTAAAAAAATTAGTGTTGGTAATCAGCCTGCTAAACGCCACAATAACTGCCCTTATTATTATATCGCTTCCTGTTTTAATAACTGAAAGGCTTGGTATGTCAGAGGAGATGTATGGCTATTCTCAAGGAATACTTGCCTTAGGAGGCTTGTTTGGAGGAATAATTGCTGGTGTACTTGGCGAAAAACTCAAAATAAAAAGCCTTTATAAATACATTATTTTTGTTGCGATAAGCCTTATTCCAATGTCTATAGCTATGGCGATAAATGAAAATCCTATAATATCATATCTGTTAATTTTAATAACTGCCTTTGGAGCTATGGCAGCTTCCTCATTAGCTTCGGTTATCATTATAACCTTCATTCAAAACCAGACAGCCGAAAATATGATTGGGAAAATCATGGCGTTTGTGATGACGATTGGTATGTTTGCAACTCCTTTAGGGCAGTTGTTTTATGGAATAGCCCTCGAATATGCGATAGGATATGAGAGTGTTGTCGTATTGGGAGCTAGTTTAATATCGTTCCTTCTAAGCTTATATGCGAAAAAGATAAATTACGACTAGAAAAAATAGGTAGTGCAAGTTTCAAAACACTACCTATTTTACTATTTTATTTTATCTATTCACCAAATAATTACTAATGGCATTTTGAATAGCCGCAGTTTCTACAAAAAACGCAACCGCCACCAAGCTCTATTTCTTTGCCGCACTCTGGGCAAGGATTGTTTACAGCAGCGCTGTTTGGGATTGCTTCATGCTCTTCTTTTGGCAACACTAAAGGCTGTCCATTTTGGGCTTTAAGCATGTTGTCTACTTTTGTTATAACCTTAGCTATTGCATCAGGACAGGAGGTGCATTTCATTCCTTGTCTGCGAACAGTTGATGGGCAACGAATGCCTTTTAGCTGCTCAACAATCTCATCAATGCTAACACCTGAACGAAGAGCAATTGAAGTTAGTCTTGCTGCAGCTTCTGATTGGGAAGGGCAGCCGCCTTTTTTGCCTGTTGATGTGAACACTTCGCAGATACCATTCTCGTCATAGTTAACAGTAACATATAAGTTTCCGCAACCGATGCCCATTCTCTCAGTTATGCCTTGAGTAACTTCTGGGCGAGGGCGAGGGATAATGCTGTTAGCCTTTGCAACCTCAGGCACTACCTCATCAACAGGGGCAGACTTACCAACATTAAGCACTTGGTTTTCACGGCTTCCATCTCTATAGATAGTAACGCCCTTGCAATCAAGTGTGTACGCAAGCATAAACACCTCTCTAACCTCGTCGATAGTCGCATCGTGAGAGAAGTTAACTGTCTTTGACACAGCATTGTCGGTATGCTTTTGGAAAGCGCTTTGCATTTGGATGTGGTAAATTGGGGAAACATCATGTGAGCTTACAAAGACTTCCTTAATATCATCTGGAAGTTCTTTAATGCCTTGTAGAGAACCATTTTCGATTATCTTATCTAAAAGCGCCTCGCTATATAAGCCTCTAGCAACTAGCATTTCTTCTAAAACAGGGTTTACCTCTAAAAATCTTGTGCCATCCATAATATTTCTAACAAACACATATCCAAACACAGGCTCAACACCAGAAGAACATCCAGCCAAAATAGAAAGCGTTCCAGTTGGGGCGATGGTTGTTATAGTTGCATTTCTCATTGGAGCTTTGAAGATACTATCCTCGAATAATGGGAAGCTTCCTCTTTGTTTAGCAAGCTCGCCAGAAGCAATATGTCCAACTCTCTTTATTCTATCCATTATAGTTTCAGCAAGCTGTACACCCTCTTTAGAATTGTATGAAATTTTCAGCTTTAGCAGCATGTCTGCAAAGCCCATAACTCCAAGACCGATCTTTCTAGTCTTTTTAGTAACTTCTTCAATCTGCTTAATAGGGTATTTATTAACTGAAATAACATTGTCTAAAAATCTGACAGCATCAGTAACTGTTCTATCTAGTTTGTCGTAGTCTACAACATAGCTATCCTCCATCTTGATAAGCATGTTGCATAGGTTTATAGAGCCTAAATTGCAGCTTTCGTATGGTAGTAGTGGTTGTTCTCCGCAAGGGTTTGTGCTTTCAATCTCCCCTTGAGATGGGACTGGGTTATCTCTGTTTATTCTATCAAGGAAGATAATGCCAGGCTCTCCGTTATGATATGCTCCCATAACAATTTTCTCAAAAACTTCTGACGCTGAAAGCTGTCCAACAGATTTTTTGCTGTGTGGATCAATTAAATCGTAGTTGCTTTTTGAGTGAACAGCCTCCATAAATTCTTCTGTTATTCCTATAGAGATATTAAAGTTAGTTATATCGGCGTTGTCTTTTTTGCAGTCGATAAAGTCTAGGATGTCAGGGTGATCACATCTAAGAATACCCATATTTGCGCCACGTCTTGTTCCGCCTTGCTTAACAGCCTCTGTTGCCATGTTAAACACTCTCATAAAGCTAACAGGGCCGCTCGCTACACCTCCTGTTGAATGTACCACAGCTCCTGATGGGCGAAGACGTGTGAAGGAAAAGCCTGTGCCTCCTCCAGATTTGTGGATAAGAGCCGCCTGCTTAATAGCCTCAAAAATCTCTTCCATGCTGTCCCCAACAGGAAGCACAAAACAGGCTGAAAGCTGCCCTAAATCCTTGCCAGCATTCATCAGTGTTGGGGAGTTTGGCAGAAAGTCAAGCTCTGTCATCATCTCATAATATCTGTTAGCCCATGAATTTACATCGGCGTTTTTGTCAAATTCTTTTTCTGCGCTCGCTATCGCAGTCGCAACTCTTCTAAACATTTCCTCAGGAGTTTCGATAATATTGCCTTCAACATCTCTAATTAAATATCTTCTCTTCAAAACTTCTATAGCATTTGCTTTTAATTTCATTTTATTTCTCCTTATACTACATTTTGTGTTTGTTTTCTCGCTTAGACACTATATATTGTATCACTAGTGAAATGAGAATGCAACTAATAATATTGCACAAAAAAACATCGCTGAATTTTATGATTATTTTATAAACTTAGCATTCTAAAAAAGCTATGATAATCATTGATTTTTATTATGATAATGTAATGGAATTTAAAAACTTAATATTTTAGTGCATATACAACAATTTAAAAGATATACATATATATAAATTAGTGCATATTACGAAAGTCGAAAATTACAAATGCAATTAAAAATAGCATATTGATTTATTTTGAGCTTATAGGCTATAATGAGATTACACCAAAATTATTTGTTTGAAAGGTAATATGATCATGACTAACAACAAGAGTGTTATAGATTGGGTACAAAAAAATGCTGCTTTGCTTCAACCAGACAATATCGTTTGGATTGATGGCTCTGAAGAACAAGCTATTAGCCTAAGAGATCAGGCTTTATCAACAGGAGAGCTAATTGAGCTAAACCAAGAACTATTACCAGGATGTTATCTACATAGAAGCGACTTAAATGACGTTGCAAGAGTTGAACATAGAACTTTCATCTGTTGCGAAAATGAAATAGACGCAGGCCCAACAAACAACTGGATGGAGCCAAGCGACTGCCTAAAGACTTTAAACAGACTTTATGACGGCGCTATGAAAGGCAGAACTTTATATGTAATTCCTTTCTTGATGGGACCATATAACTCTAAGTTCTCCAAAATTGGTGTTGAAATAACAGATTCAATTTATGTAGTTCTTTCTATGAGAATTATGGCTAGAATAGGAAATCAAGTTTGGGAAGAGCTAGGCGATAGCGATGATTGGGTACGTTGCCTTCACGCAAAAGCGGAGCTAGATCCTGAAAACAGATATATCTGCCATTTCCCTCAAGACAATGCTATATATTCTATAAACTCAGGTTATGGCGGTAATGCGCTAATGGGCAAGAAATGCTTTGCTCTTAGAATTGCTTCCAACCTTGCAAGACATGAAGGATGGCTGGCTGAACATATGCTAATATTAGGAGTTGAAGCTCCAAACAAAGAAGTTAGATATGTTGCTGCTGCTTTCCCATCTGCTTGCGGCAAAACTAACCTTGCTATGTTAATTCCACCAGAAGTATATCAAAAGCGTGGATATAAAATATGGTGCCTTGGCGATGATATCGCTTGGATGCACAAAGGCGAAGACGGCAGACTTTATGCTATCAACGCTGAAAATGGATTCTTCGGAGTTGCACCAGGTACTAGCGAAAAATCCAACCCAAATGCACTAAAGGCAACTGCTAAAAATACCATTTTCACTAACGTTGCTGTGAACACAGACAACAACACTGTATGGTGGGAGAAGATGGATTCAAATCCTCCTGTTAATGCATTGGACTGGCAGGGGAATGCTTGGACAGCAGGCTCTGGAAAGCCAGCGGCTCATCCTAACAGCCGTTTCACTGCTCCGATTGTAAACTGTCCTGTTGCATCACCAGATTTAAATAACCCTAATGGTGTTCCTATTAGCGCTTTCATCTTTGGCGGAAGAAGAGCTAAGGTTGCTCCTTTAGTATATCAATCCTTCAACTGGGATCATGGTGTGTTTGTTGGTTCTATAATGGCATCTGAAACAACTGCTGCTAACATAGGTCAAGTTGGTGTTGTTAGACGTGACCCAATGGCTATGTTGCCTTTCTGCGGTTACAACATGGGCGATTATTTCGGGCATTGGCTAGAAATGGGCAAGTCACTTGGAGATAAAGCGCCAAAAATCTTTAATGTTAACTGGTTTAGAGTTGATGAAAAAGGCAACTTTATCTGGCCTGGATATGGCGAGAACCTTCGTGTTATTGATTGGATTATTGATAGAGCTTTTGGCGAGGGCGAGGCTGTTGAAACTGAGATTGGTTATATGCCAACTGAAACTGCTATTGACCTTGAGGGTTGTCCAATATCCAAAGAAGAGTTCAGCTCACTTTTAACTCTTGATAAAGATAGCTGGCTTGAAGATATTAACAACATTAAGGATTTCTATAATAAGTTTGGTAAACGTTTACCAAAGACATTAAAATCAGAACTTGAAGCGCTTGAGAAGAGATTTACTTCTGGTAGCAAGAGTGCTAATAAGCTTGCTAGCTCTGATAACAAAGACACTATGCGTCAAAAGGCATAGTTATTAACTGCTCAGTAATGAGGTTTTCATTTTTCATAAG
>CAYJEV010000065.1:0-10310 GCA_964369265.1 uncultured Oscillospiraceae bacterium | reverse complement strand
TTAGCCAGTAGTCAGGAGAGAGCTTCACTACTTCGCTTCCAGCCAATTCGCCCCATTATGCGCTTCTGCCAATAATTCCACAGCCATATTAGCAACCCCTTGCATATCTCGCTCTAAGATAGCCTTAACAGCCTCAATTTCTCCTTCAACTGCCTCAACTATCAGTTCATCGTGTACCTGCAATATGAGCTTTGATGACAATCCCTCTTCTTTTAGACTGTTATAAACCTTTATCATCGCAAGCTTTATAATGTCCGCAGCAGTTCCTTGAATTGGCGTGTTAAGCGCTATCCTAACCCCAGCAGCTTTTGTCATTTTGTTTGTGGACTGAAGCTCAGGAACAAAGCGACGTCTGCCATACATCGTCTTGACATAACCCTCTTTTTCGCCAGTTTCCTTGATGTCCTCCATATACTGCCTAACGCCTTTATATGTGTCAAGATAGTTTTTGATATAGCTATCAGCCTCTGCAACAGTAACGCCAATGTCCTGCGATAAAGAAAACGCACCAATGCCATACACTATTCCAAAGTTTACAGCCTTTGCCCTAGAACGCATGATTGAACTAACAGACTCAACAGGCACATCAAAAACCTCAGAAGCAGTTATTGTGTGAATATCGTCGCCATTTTTAAAAGCTTCAATCATTCTCTTATCCTCGGCAATGCTTGCAAGAACTCTAAGCTCAATTTGAGAATAGTCTGCATCGACTAATGAACAGCCTTTTTCTGCAATAAAGAACTTCCTAAGCTCTCTGCCAAGCTCTGTTCTAACAGGGATGTTCTGCATGTTTGGCTCAATAGAGCTTATTCTGCCTGTGCGAGTTTCTTTTTGCCTAAAGTAAGTGTGTATTCTTCCATCAGCATCAACAACATTTAATAGCCCTGTGACATAGGTCGAGTTAAGCTTGCTTAGCTGGCGATATTCGAGTATATAGTTAATGATAGGGTGCTTTTTCTTTAGGTTATCAAGAACATCTGCATTTGTTGAATATCCGCTTTTGGTTTTCTTTCCTGTTGGTAGGCCTATTTTCTCAAACAAAATAACACCAAGCTGTTTTGGGCTGTTTATGTTAAATTCCTCACCAGCTAATGTATAAATTTCTTTTGCTGTATTCTCAATCATTTCAGAAAGCTTATCGCCATACTGCTTTAGACCCTCTGTGTTAAGGGCTATTCCATGGTACTCCATTGAAGCTAACACCTCGGCTAAAGGTATTTCTATGCTATTTAATAAAAATTCTTGTTCTGTTTTAGCGATTTCCTCTTGCTGTTTAAGCTTTATATCTCGCATTAAAAATGCTTTTGGTAGTTCTGGATTTAGGTTGTAGTCAGATGCTAATTTTTCGGCTGTGTAATCAGAAGCAACAGGAGATATAACATAGCCCGCTATCTCAATGTCATAAAGCTTTTCAGGCATTTTATATCCATACTTTATTGCATAGAAATGCATTTCTTTAAGATTATTTGTTGTAAGCTCTCCTTTAAAATCGCCAAAGCAACTAAAAGCTTCCTTTACATTACTGCAGTTATAAATTAAATGCTCTCCATCAATCTCTGCATACAAGCTCATTTCAGCAAGCTCTCTGCCATCAAAGCTTGTGTACGCATAAATAGAAGACGCATTAAATAATAGTTTGTAGTCCTCTATTTCTTTGAAGCTAACAGAAACAAACTCCTCTTTTTTAGGGCTTACTTCCCCTAAATCAAGCTTTTCTAGTATCTTTTTAAGCTCAAGCTTCGTTAAAAGCTCTCTTACAAGCTCTCCATTAACTGGTTTTCTTTCTAAATCTATTTCTATATTTACATTTATGTCTATCCTTGCAAGATCTCTGCTTAAAAAAGCTTGCTCTTTGCCATCAATAAGCTTTTGTCTAGCGCCTTTTTTTATTGAAGGTGATTCAATATTTTCATACACTCCCTCAATGCTTTTAAATTCGCCTATTAGACTAAGCGCTGTTTTTTCGCCAATGCCAGCAACACCAGGAATGTTGTCTGAACTATCGCCCATAAGCCCTTTAACATCAATAAGCTCTTTTGCTGTCACACCATAGGTGCTTTCAATATAAGCTGAATCAACAAACACATCAGCCTTTGTTGTTGCAAGGCGAATAGTAACGCCATCTCTAACTAGCTGGAATGAATCTCTATCGCCAGTTGCTATAACGCTTTTGCCTCCGCTCAAGGCGTTATTGGTTGCGATTGTTCCAATAATATCATCAGCCTCAAAGCCAGCTATCTCCACAATAGGATAGCCAAGCGCTTTTATTATCTCTTTCATTAGAGGGAACTGCACAGCCAGCTCATCAGGCATTCCAGACCTTGTCGCCTTATATCCCTCAAACATTTCATGTCTGAAAGTCGGCTCTTTTCTATCAAAAGCAAAGATGATATTATCAGGCTTCTCTTCAGCTATCATCTTCATTAACATATTAAGAAAACCATATATTCCATTAGTAGGAGTTCCATCGCTTGCGCTTAGATACCTAACCCCATAATAAGCCCTATTAAGTAAGCTGTTTGAATCTATTACTAGTAGCTTCATATTTATTACCATTCCTTTCTATTGAGGGTGACCGATATAATCTGAACCAGCCCAGAATAAACATATTTCGCTCTTAATCTGCGTTATCCTCATCAGAATACGAAAGTATTCTATCTTCGTCTGCCTTGCTTAAAAGCAAAATCTGCTTATTCTGGGTCGAAGATTTATAAATCAGATAGTAGGTTTTATAAGAAGGCAAAGACTTGCAGTAATGCTGTCGCATTACAAAAGGCTTTAACGAACTTATAGAGGCTAATATCTGCTTTATAAACTGATTCGGATTATATCGGGCACCCTAAGGCACAAACAACCATAAAAATGGTCATAAATGTGCCATGTTTTTCGTTTGTCTGCTTTTGGCAGACGAGAAAAACAGCTTTTTAATATTTAAGTTTGAAATTTATTTTCAAACTTATCCTTCATTATTTTAAAATCTCTCTGATGATATAAGTGTTTCGCCTTTTGCGAAAGGCGATGAAGGCTCTGCCTTTCAAAACCGCAATTTTTTGAAAAAATTGAGCAAAACTTTTACTCTACCTGACGGAAAACCTAAAGTTTTGTGCAAAACCCCTTAGTTCTTAACCTAATTTGCTATCTTTTATTATATGCCATTTACAGCTTAGTTACAAGCTTTTTTAAACAAAAAACCAATGCGGAAATGGACCACATTGGTTTTAGAGCATTAAATTGTTGTTTCAATAAAGAAGCGAGGGCGAGCTTTGGTTTCTTTGTAAATTTTGCCAACATATTCTCCGACTATCCCTAAGGCGATTAAGTTAACGCCTGTCATCATTGTGATAAAGCCTGTTATCACTAAAAACACAGATAGTGTGGACTGATATGAGATAAGCGCAAAGGCTAACGAAAGCACAAACGCAAGTCCGCCTAAAATTGCAAAAATAACACCTAATGTAAATATAAGTCTAATCGGCTTTATTGAAAATGAGGTTATGCCATCAAGGGCAAAAGCAAGCATTTTCTTTAAAGGGTATTTGCTCTCTCCAGCAAATCTTTCGTGTCGCTCATAGGTAACGCTAGTGCTTTTATATCCAACCAAAGGCACTATGCCCCTAAGAAATAGATTAACTTCTTTAAATTCAAGAAGAGCCTTTGTTGCTCTGTTGCTTAAAAGCCTATAGTCAGCGTGATTATCAACAATCTCAACCCCCATCGCTGTCATAAACTTATAAAAGCCCTCTGCTGTTGTGCGTTTAAAGGCAGTGTCTGTATCTCTCTTTGAGCGAACACCATACACAACCTCATACCCATCGTGATAAGCTTTAACCATGCCATCAATTGCATTTATGTCGTCCTGCAAATCAGCATCTAAGCTTATTATCATATCAGCATAGTTCACAGCATAAGTAAGCCCTGCCACAACTGCATTTTGATGGCCGCAGTTTCTAGAAAGCTTAACTCCGCCAAAAAGGTTGTCTTCGCTATTTATCTCTTCAATAAGCTGCCATGTCTTATCTTTGCTTCCATCATTAACAAGCATAACTCTGCTGTCATTTGAGATTAAGCCAGCTTCAATTAGGCTATGCATCTTAACTTTTAGTCTAGTGCAGGTTTCTCTAAGCACTTCTTGTTCATTATAACAAGGAACAACCAGATATAGAGTGTTATTATTCATCTATTTATCCTCCTCTTCCTTGAATTTTATATCAATAACATTGGATTTTTTAGCTTTTTTATTCTCGTTATCTTTTTTGTCCTCTTCAATAACGATAGGCTGTTCGCTTAATATCTTTAGAGTTTCGGCAGTCTTATCATCTGATTTATCAAAACTTAACTCAGATACCTTTCTGCCCTCTCTTTTTGGCATGTAAACACACACTGCTAGAAGAGCAAAGCCTAGTATTGAGATGTAAAAGCCATGAACTAAACCAGGAGCGAGATATTTAAACTCAATGCTAGCCTCTCCCTCTGGCACTCTAATAGCCATAAAGCCTGTGTTAGCTCGCATTATCTCAACTTCTTTTCCATTGACACTAGCTGTCCAGCCCTTATCATATGGGACAGAGAAGAACACAACAGTCCCCTTGTCATAGCTTGTGGTTGAGGTAAATCCTGTTTTAGTAACCTCAAAGCTATCAACAGCCATCTCTCTTCTTTGTTCTAGCTCTTGTTGCATGTTATTATCGCTTGTTAGGCTTGCATCTAGCTCCTCTGCTACAACTGCAATATCGCTGCTTTTTAGCGCATCGTTCTCTTCTAAAAGCAGGGCATGGAGCATTAAGTCAGCCTTTATCATATCTGAAAATCCGTCGGCAGTGTCTTCTGTCATAACCATATCATAGCCAAAGCCCATTGGCAGATAGTCTAGATTTTGATAGATGTTATAGCCATTTTGGGCGTCGTAGAAGCCATATTGAGCTGGGTCTGGTGTGTAATCTGTTTCATTAACAGCAACAAAAAGATATTTAACAGACAGTAAGCTTCTTAGATATCTATATTCAATCGGTGGCTTAGAGGAAACATCTCTCTTTATGCCAATTGAATGATAAAACTCCATTGTTGGTGCTGGTATAATTGAATGGAAGGCTTGAATGTTTGGAAGCTCCCAGTGCATTCCTAAGTTATCTTGAGCTTTGTATAGATCGTGCCTTATAAAGCCATCATCCTCAAAGTTAAGGTTTTCTTTTCCTCCAAGCGCCCAGTTTATATACCAATCATCAGCATATTTTGTGCCTTTGCCCTGACCAATATATCCCCAGAGGAAGCTGCACCCAAGCACTAAAACTAAGGCAGTTGCAACTTTTGTTGTTGAGTGTTTGCCTTTATAATAAAAGAATACTAGATAACAAAGCAGTAGAGAGAGCAGTGTATAGGCAACATATAGCCAAAATCTTATGTCATATTCATGCAGTCCAACAGTCATTGCACCATCGACTTCAACAGGCGTTAAGCCGACAGCAAGCGCTATCGCAACTGTTATTCCCCCAACCCATTTAAAGCCAGATAATAGATGTTCTGGCAGAGCCTGCTCTGCAGCCCAAGCTGTTGCTAGGCAACAAAATAGTATTGGCATATAAAACCATCTAGCGTAATATGAAGAATTGAAAAGCACAAATAGTGAGTTTAATACAGGAACAGAGGCTATAACCGCACTAAAAATAATTATTGTCTTGACAAAATCATTTTTCTTCGCTTTAAGATACGCAACAACTCCAACCATTGAAAATAGAGGAAGAAAGGCAGACATTGAAGACCATTTCGCTCCTTGATCTGGGAAGAAGTTTGGTTGGCTTGGAAGTTCTGGAGGGAAGAAGAAGGAAGACCAGATAGCAGGCAGTCGCTGATTGTAGCCATATATCCACATTAGCCAGCCAGTTAGCAGAGAGTCTGTGCCTGTTCGTGGGTTGTCCATAATAGCAAGCACCGATGGATATAACACAACTGCCGCCAAAAGCACACCAGCCACAGATTCAATAACTATGTCCATAAACTTCTGCACTGTTATTTTCCAGTCGCTAGAGAACATTCTTATAAATACATACATAATTACAAAAACAACTTCTCCAATAAAGAACCAGTAGTTAACAGCAGCACTAACAGCAACCATTATTCCAAATAGCCCTCTCTTGCGCTCAACTATTAGCTTTTCAAGCGCAATTAGTAGTAGAGGGAAAAACACAACAACGTCGTGAAAGTGATTAAAGAAAATGTTAAACATCATAAAGCCGCTAAAGCCATAAAGCACACCACCAAGCACAGCAGTTTCTTCTTTTATAACAAATCGCTTGATATAGTAATATGCGCCTGTTGAGGCGAGGGCTGTTTTTAAAACAAGCAAGGGAGCCATTAGGTATGGCAGAAAACCGTTAGGGAACAGCAGGGTTATCCAAAAGAAAGGGCTAAACAGCAGATAAAAGCTATAAGAGCCAATGAAATTTACACCTAAGTCTGTGTGCCAGTTCCAAAAAACTTCGCCATTCCAAACTGCCCTATGAGCAAGCTGGTAAAATGGTATCTGCTGAACATTATAATCTCCGAGGAATAAAAATATGCCTTTATTATAAACTAAAAATGGCAAAAACATTATCGCCATAGTAACTGCCACTAAACCAAATGTAATTAATCCATACTTATTATCTTGTCGCCATTTCTTAAACTTTGTCATTCTCTCACCAATATTCCCTTTCAAACCTATAAAAATAAATACTATTTGTATATTTAATGTTGATATTACAAAACGCAATCGAAAAATCTCTATTTGCAGTCAGAAAATTGACTTTTAAATTCCAAATTGCATACATAGTTATTATACCACAAAAAAAGCAATTGTATATATTTTCTAATAAATTTATTTTGCAAAAAAACAAAACGGCTTTCGCCGCTTTGTTAAGAAAGAATTGATTCTATTGACATGGCAAAAACTACCCTATCGTAATCATCATAGCTTATCTGCTCTGCAATCGACTGAGGAGCATCATAGCTTAAGAATGTTAGGCGATTGAAGTGAGATGCCATAAAAGGCAGATAGCTTATTGCTGTGAAGTCGCCAATGACTAGGCAGTTTTCGTAGTAGTCTTGCGTTGAGTCAATCTCAATAATGCTAGAATATCCGCCTAAAATAACATTCGGAGATAGCTCAATATCGGATATATACTCTGGGAATAGAGTGTAGTATCGGCGATATGTGTTATCGTCTTTTATGTGAGTGACACTATAGTTGGTTGATGGCGTTGCCTCTGTGTAGAAAGAGATGGTATCGGCTGGGAGGTTATAATACTCCGCTGCAGCTGCAAGCTCTCCATAATAGCCATCTGGCAAATATCTAACTGTGAACTCATTTAAGGGAGTTGGCGAGATGCCCAGCCTTGAAACTAAGGCTTGATACACATAGTAGCCTCCAAGCGAGGTTAGCCCTTTATCGTTTCGATAATAGGTATATTGCTCTCTAGAAGAGAAAAGGGGGCTGTATACATCAATCGTAGAGGCTATGTCTGATATATTTTCATACACATTGTTGATGAACTCGCGCTCATTAAACAGCCTTGTCGATTGAACATTTATCTCCTCTTGTTTAATTGCAGTCGAGGTTGGAATTATCATGAAATATGTGTGTGGATGAATATCAGCTATCCTGTTGTATAAAGAATTGACAGTTTGCTCAGTTTCTAACGGGTTGTTATCGCTAATATCAGCAAGCAGGTATTCATCACCAACATAAACCCCATTTCTTCTGATATTTCCGGCAAGAAAAGTAATTGTTGGGGCGATATCGTTTAAAAGAGGAATTGAGCGCAGATTTTCTGTTGTGTATTTATCTGCATATTCATAAAAGTCACTCACAAAATTTTTCTTTGCTTCAAACTCCACACTTTTCCCAGACAACAAGCTTGAGCCCAGCACTAAAAGGCAGATTGATATTAGTATATAAGATGGCAGTTTTTTCATTATCCTAACACCTCCACTAACATAAATGATGTCGATAGCATTAAAAACACCAAGCTATAGACTAGCTTTACTGCGCTATATGCAAATGGGATATTATCATTAGTACGCTTCAAAATTAAGTCTGGAACGCTGGAAATAACACCAAACGCTAAAATGATGAATATATAATTTCCGTTTAAGGCATAAAAGAAGTCGTCACTTATAACAAAGCTAAAGCTTACGTCCGCAAAAAGAGGCGTTCCTTTATATAGTATCAGAAGGCTTGAGGGGATTGTTAGAGCGAGCGTTGCTATTCTCTTTGGGAGCAGAGGTGCATTTGCTGGTATAGGGAGATTAACTTCAATAAACACAAACACAGTCATTAACATCGCCCAAAGCACACCATATGCTGATTTTGTTAAAGTGGTTGATACCAAGGCGCTGAGCATAATTGCAACGAACACCTTTTTATACTGGCTGTACTTCCCTTCATTAATGCTTAGCATGTCTTCTAGCAAGGTTGCAAAGCTTATATTAAACCTAAATAGATACTCATATATGCCTTTAGCTTGCAAGGGATAGTAAACTGTTCTTTTTAAGTTGATTGAAAACAAAAGCGAAATCCCTCTTGATAAATCGGACATAGCAGAGAAGCCTATTGAAAACCTAATTGAGGTTAGTGTTGCAAGGAGGAGAATTTCTATTATTGTCGGATTTACAGCCATAATTAGCTGAAAATCTGTTGAAAGTCTTGTTAATGGAGCGAAAATAATTATCTCTTTTGTTAAAGCAAGGGCGATATGAAATATTCCTTCGCTTATTAAATCGGCATTGAACTTAGCTGTTTCTGCCTTTTGTAAAAAGCTATTTGGAGGCTCGATCGAACCCCAGTTAAGCTTCCCTATAAACACACAATAAAAAACAAACTCAATAAAAGTCGCTTGCCTTGTAAGCTTATCTTTTGTGACTAGGTGGTGATAATAGCTTGCTGATATCAGTATAGCAACAGAAAAGATGATGACTAATATGGAGGAGGTTAGTATTGGTATAACGCATAATACAACAAGGTTTTTGAAATTTGCAAAGGCAGCAGTTTTATCATTTTCATCCTCGCTCTTTTCAATCTGCTTTGCTATAAAATAATCTACAACTAAATTTAAAAGCAAAATTAGAGTTGCAGAATCAAAGGCATATAAAGTCACCACTGAAAAAACAGCGATATATGGTATTCTAAGCTTTTGAGGAAGCAGATAATTTATAAGCGCTGCAATTGGCAAAATACAATATAAGAAACCAAGGCTCCAAAATGTCATAGCTCTCTCCTTTCAAAAAACTAATTACCTTAAGGCTGTGTATACTCTCTTTGAAATAAATGCTGTTATAATGCCAGTCGGCACTGAACATATCAAAAGCACTGGCAAGTAATACACTAAGCTTAATGTGTTTAAAATAAAAATCCCCACCACAACCTGACCTATCGCATGAAAGGCAGAGCCAATAACGCTAACCCCATACACAGACAGCAGGGAAAGCCTCTTAAATATTAGCATTGCTATTGTGGCGATAATTCCCCCACAAAGAGAAAACATAAGCGATGTAAATCCGCCTCCAAACATAGCTCCTAATATGCATCTAACAGAGACTATTGTGATTGTGGTTTTATAATCGAATTTATATAACGAAATTATAGTGACAATATTAGCAAGACCTAGTTTAACTCCAGGTACTGCAATTATTAGCCCAATGCCAAGCATTCGTTCTGCATAAGATAAGGCGAGGGCGAGGGTTACTAACAAAGATGACTGCACTAGTTTTTTTGTGTTCATTAACCAGTCACCCCATCTATATCGCTTTTATCAGACACTAGCCTAAGCTCTAATTGAGAGGGCAAGCATATAATGACACTACCAGCTCTCGAAATCTCATGCGTGTGAAGGCAGTCTTGCCCAGGGCAAGAGGCTGATGTCATTTTAACTGCGCCATTATCTATTGTAAACTCGTTCTCATACTCGGCAGTTGTAAAGAAAACTTCCTTTTCTTTAACAGAAGATAGAGGTATCTCTTCAATAACTTCCCCCTCTAACACAACAACAAGCTTCAAATTTTCATCTGTGTTACCTAAAAAGCTGTAACCATAAAAAGCTAAAGCAGAGAATATCACAAACACACAAGCAATTAAATCTGCTTTTCCAAAACTCTTTTGCATAAAGCTACACCCTTTCATTTATATAGAGAATATTATAATATAATTCAAGGCAAAAAGCAACTTTCTTTTTCTTTCGCTGATTATGCCAGTACAAAACCTTATGTCCTGCCGATCGTTCCTTGTTGTGGTTGGTTGTGCGACGTTGTGGCGAATTGCGTGCCGTTGTGGGAAATTTGTA
>CAYJEV010000064.1:0-10456 GCA_964369265.1 uncultured Oscillospiraceae bacterium | reverse complement strand
CAGTAACTCAAGTTTCTCAAAAAACTCTAACAAATCAGCTAAGAGAACTTGAGGCAGACGGATTAATTGTTAGGCAAGCGTTCAATGAAATACCTCCACGAGTAGAATATTCAATCACTACTAAAGGAAAAACTCTATTTCCTATCTTAGAGCTTATGTGTGATTGGGGAGATAAGAACAATGATGGCAAATTTGAAATTATAAATCCACAATGTCCATAACAAAAGGTGCAATCAATGATTTTGATTGCACCTTTTACTATTAGTAAGGTTTTGAGATATAATCCCAAGGATATACATAAATACCGTCTTTTCTTACCTCAAAGTGAAGATGAGGACCAGTTGACCAGCCTGTTGAGCCAACATAAGCGACAGTTTGTCCCTTAGTTACATAGTCGCCTGTCTTAACAGCAAGCTTGCTTGTATGTCCATATAATGTTGATATTCCGCCACCATGATCAATGATAAGATATATTCCATATCCTCGCCCTTGAACATAGCTTGTGTTAGTGAAGATTACCTTTCCACTATTAGCAGCAACAATTGGCTTTCCATAGATACCTTTTCCGTCAGAGCCTGTTCCTGCTATATCAAATCCTGTGTGGTAATCAGTTCCGCTAAACCTCCAACCAAAGTTAGAGGATATATATGTATGCCCTGGAACTGGCCAAGCCATTGAGCCTCCAGCATAATCTGGGGATAGCTGCCCTTCTTGCGCTGCAAGGTCATAGATTTTTTGAATGTCAGCCTCAATTGCAAGCATTTCAGCATCATACTTCGCTTTATTAGCAGCATATTCTTGCTCTAGCAAAGAGATGTCTTGAATCTCCTCTTCAACCTGCTCTAGCTGTTCGCCAAGCTCTACTTCTTTCTCAGCGACAATCTCTTTATCCCCCTCAACAGCAGTTTTATTATCCTCAATCTCTTTTTGTGTCTCTATCATTAGCTCAAGCTCATCTCTCATGTCATCAAGAAGCTCTTGATCTCTTTCTGCAATTCTAGTTGCATATTCAGCAGAGTTAAGAAAAGAAGTGAAGTCCTTGCTTCCTAAAAGAAGCGATAAGGTGCTGTTTTTTGGAGTTACATACATAGTGTACATTCTGTCTTTAAATAAATCATAAGAAACAGAAATCTCTCCATTTATCTCAACTATCTCCTGCTCTTTGGCAGCAATGCTTTCTTCTAATAAATCAATCTTATTATTAAGAAGAGCAATTTGGTTTCTAGTCGTTGAGATTTGAGTGTCAATCTGATTTTTTTCTGCAATCATCTTGTCTTTTTCTGTTTTTGCTTTATCAATCTCGGCTTGAAGAGCCTCTTGTTGCTTTTCAAGCTCATCATATTTGCTGCTAAGTTCGTCAATTTGCGCCTCATAATCAGAAGCAATAACATTTAGCGGAGCAATAACAGCCATTAACAATACCGCTATGCACACAAAAAATAACTTTTTAATCATACATTTCCTTTCTAAAAAACTAGACCTTCACATACCTATTCAAGAATAGTAACGAACCTGTTGAACCAACAGCAACTCCGCTAGCAAGCAATCCTAAGAATAATGTATATGCATTCTCTTCAAATGTAACTAACTGCCCTGAAACTTCGCCCCAACTTAATGGGTTTTCGCTTATATGAGTCAACACTAGCTCATATCCACCATATAGCACTACAATTGATATTATAGCTGAAATAATTCCAATCAATATGCCCTCAACAAGAAAAGGCAGCCTAATAAACCAATCGGTTGCACCAACATATTTCATTATGCTTATTTCTTTTCTTCTATTAAATACAGTAAGCCTAATTGTGTTTGTTACAACAACTAAAGAAACAAACAATAGTATGACTATTATAACATTGCCAACAGACTCAACGCCCTCTTTTATTCCAACAATACTATCAGCAACATCATAAGGCGCATTAACTAACTCAACTGCTGTTAATTTTTCGAGTTCTGCAACCGTTTCTCTTATTCTTGATAAATCTCTCACAACGACTCTATAGCTATCTGGAAGAGGGTTATCATACCTAAACACTTCCATTAAAGCGCCATCATCGCCTAAATCCTCAATCCATTCATTAAGGGCAGTGTCTTTATCAATAAATGTGTAGGATATAAGATTATTTACACTACCCATTTCAGATTCAAGCACCGCTAAGTCGCCAGCCTCTGCATTTACATCTATATACACCATAACTTCATTCTGCGTTTCAACATAACCAATTATGCTGTTTACATTCACACCAAAAAGATATGAACATCCCATAAGCAACATACAAGCCACCAAAACGCCAATTGAAGCAAAGCTCATCATCGCATTTAATGTTAGGTTTTTTGTTCCTTGCTTGACAAGATAAAAAAAGCTATCTAGCATGTGCTTGTCCTCCAATCTTTCCATCAGCCTTAACCTTACCATCATTTAGCACTATAACTCTATGTTGGTATAATCGTACAAGCTCATGTTGATGCGTTACCATAAGGACAGTCGTGCCTTGCTTGTTTATAACATTAAGCAACTCAACTATATCTCTTGACATTCTAGGATCGACATTTCCTGTTGGCTCGTCTGCAATAAGTATTTCAGGGTTATTAACTATAGCCCTTGCAAGCGCAACTCTTTGTTGCTCTCCTCCTGAAAGCTCGTCAGGATATTTTTTTGATTTGCTTGTAAGCCCAACCTGCGCAAGCACTTTTGGAACTCTTGAAGCTATCTCTTTCTTTGAAGCGCTAGTTGCCCTTAATGCAAAAGCAACATTATCAAACACATTTAATGTTGGTATCAATCTAAAATCTTGAAACACAATCCCAAGTTTTCTTCTAAACTTAGCGGTTTCTAATCTTTTTAGCTTTGTGACATCTTTTCCACAAACCTTAATCTTGCCAGCTGAAGGCAGTTCCTCTCTAAAAAGCAGCTTAATTAAAGTGGACTTACCAGCTCCTGATGCCCCCACTATAAAAACAAACTCTCCTTGTTCAATTGATATATCAACGCCATCAAGAGCGGATAAACCTTTGTATCTCTTGCTGACATTTTCTAAAAGTATCATTAAGTTCCCTCCGAATTTTATCATAAACAAGCTAATTATAGCTCATTGTTTCCTCAAAAAAAATTTGCCGAGAGCTTTCCCTCGGCAAATTTGGTCTACTAATATTTAACCGGATTTGCGCTTAGGTATCTCTTAACCATTAAGGCTACCTTGAATATAATCGCATGATCAAACTCTCGTAGATCTAGTCCTGTTAGCTTTTTAATCTTTTCAAGCCTATACACAAGAGTGTTTCTGTGTACAAACAATTTTCTTGATGTTTCTGAAACGTTTAGGTTATTTTCAAAAAATCTTTGTATTGTAAATAGTGTTTCTCTATCAAGGCTGTCAATAGAGCCTCTCTTAAACACCTCTCTTAAAAACATCTCGCAAAGAGTCGTTGGTAGCTGATAAATTAGTCTTGCAATTCCTAGATTATCGTGTCTAACAATTGTCTTTTCAGTATCGAACACCTTGCCAACCTCAAGCGCAACTTGAGCTTCATTAAAGGACTTAGCAAGCTCCTTAACTCCAGTCACTCTTGTACCAATACCAATAGCAACTCTTGTGAAGGATTCTCCGCTGATTGTATCAACAATAGATTTTGCAAGCTTCTCTAAATCTTTTGGCTCAATATTGCTCTTAATTTCCTTAACTAAGACTAAATCTGTTTCAGATATACTAAAAACAAAATCTCTTTGCTTATCTGGGAACATATTAGAAACGATATCGAAAGTCGATACAGCTGCTGGAGATAGCAGCCTTACTAAAAATACAACTCTTGTTACATCGCCATTAAAATGCAGCTCTCTTGCTTTAATGTAAACATCGCCTGGAAGAATGTTATCTAGAATAACATTTTTAATAAAGTTAGTTCTGTCGTGCTTTTCGTCATAGTATTGCTTAATGCCAGCAACAGTAACCATTAGTATATTGCAACATTTAAGAGCAGTTTCGTCTGTGCCGTGTGAAAAAACAGCATACTCACCTTTGCCATCACTAACATAAGTTTTGTATGTCATTCCCTCGCTTGTGAAAAGCTCTTTTCCCTCAAGTATTGAGGAAATAGTTCCTTCATGCATTTCATCATTTTGCGCAACATCACTGCAAGCAATTACTCTACCGTTTTCGTCTACTATACCAATAACACGATCCACAGAGTCTTTAAGTTGATTTACAATTCCTTGAAATAGTCGATTGGACATCCTAATGCTCCATTCCGCCGCTCAGCGCGGCACAAAATAATAATTAAATTTCACTCTCATCTGCTAAGCTAAATCTTTTTATGAGATATAACAATACTATTGTACAAAATTCCGAAGAGATTTTCAAGATGTTTTTAGCATTTTTTTGTAAATAATCGTGTTTTTTTTCAAAAAAGCTATTGATTTTACCTATGCTGACAAAAAACACATTTAAAAAACAGCTAAAATTGATAGCTTATTGCACAAAATTATACCAAAAATGTTTTATTTGAAGTTTATGGAAGATAATTTCATTGGCAAAACTCACATATTTATATTTGTCACAAATACGATATAGTTATCTTAACTAAATTAGTATATCATCGTTTCTTATTTTTTATGATTTTATATTTAATATTATTGTATAAACACATAAACTAGTTACTAGATTTTATTAACAAAAGTTCATCTTCAGTCAGCTCTCTGCTATCTCCAACCGCTAAGCTTTCGTCCAGACTTAGTCCTCCAATAGATATTCGCTTAAGGCGGGTTACTTTTGCTCCATGCCTTTCAAACATTCGCCTAACTTGATGATAAATCCCCTCATAAATAGTTACATTAGCTGTGCTCTTTGAAAGTATCTCAAGCTGAGAAGGAGAGGAGTATTCCCCATCCCCCAAAAATACAGCCTTTAAAAACTCTTTCACTAACTCCTCATTAACTATATCACCATCAAGCTCAACATAATATGTTTTAGGCACATGGTTTTTAGGGCTTAGAATGCTGTGTGCAAATGCTCCATCGTCTGTTATTATCATCATTCCTTCACTATACTTATCAAGCCTGCCAGCTGGGAACAAACCCTCTCGATACAGCTCCTCTGGCAGTACATCAATTACTGTTGGAGCTGTTTTATCATCGGTCGAGGAGATAATGCCCAAAGCTTTATTTTGCAAAATATAAACATGTCTTTTAAATCTATGAGGAGTGCCATCAATAATTAGCTCTGCGTCCTCTTCAAACTGCTCTTTCGCTGAACGCACAACAGCACCATTCACAACCACTAAGCCTTTGGTTATTAGCTTCTTTGCATCTTTTCTTGTCACTCCTGGCATTGATGCCACAAGTTTATCTAATCGCTCTTTCATATAATAATGCTCCATTCTTTAAAGTGAAAATCTAATAGCGAAGATTTCCGTCTTCAAGTTTTCAATCTATCCCAAAGTTATACATTAACTTTTCATTCTTCATTTTCACTGTCTGTCCATCGCTACTGCAATATGATTTTAATATCTCAAGTATAACATAGTAATAATATATACGCAATATATTTGTGCAAATTGCAAAAATGCTTTTCCTTCTCACTTATTCATTGCTTTTTACCATATTTTATGATAATATTTTTATTAAATAGTAGCGAAATGGAGCAAATAAATGAAAGACTTTAATAAGGACATTGCTATTAAAGAATGGGCTGAGCTTTCTTCTGCGTATGGTGATATTAAGAGCATAATTGAAGCTCTAAGCAAATTATATTTAACTGACAACGCTAGTGTATGGCTGACTATTTTAGAGGACGAAATGTTTGATAACAATCAGCTAATACACCAAGATTCCTTTTATGAGATAACAGCCGTCGTCTTGCCCTACTTAATCGATATGCTCCACAAAAGCAACTTTGATTATGATACTAAATGCAAGGCATTTTCAATGTTAGGCTATGCTTTTAATTGCGAGGACGAAATTGTAATTAGCAATATTTCAGCAGAACTTCTAGAGAACTATAAAGCCAGCATTGCTAATCTTAGAGATATAGCGAATGACTTAGTTGATAACGGGCTATCTGCATTTAATGCTAGGAGCGATTATGAGTGCAGTTTCTTTGCTTCGGCATTGTTTGGTGTTTTGATAAACCAAAAGCAAAGCTATGTCATAACAAGGGCTGAAGGCGGAGAGATTGAATTTGAGTGCAATAATTGTGGCAAGGGATATACTTATATTTGTTATGATGGAAGCGACATGGGCGCTGAAAACATAGCTATTGCTGATATTAAAGCGACAACCGACAGCGATTTTATATGGCTTCATAACCTACTAACCACAATCGGCTCTAAAAATCTCCTGTTAGTCTTACCATATATTTTCGGAAGATACACCTGCCCTAATTGCAACAAAACTGCAAAAGCTATTGAATTAGGTTAATAAATATTAGTATCAAAGGAGATTTAAAATTGAAATATATTATTGGCATTGATGTTGGCGGAACTGGAATTCAAGCTGGCATAATTAAAAATGATGAGATAATACATTCTTTGAATGTCAAAACGCCTAAAGAAGGCCTATCCTCCCTTATTATAGAGATGGTAACCGAGCTTTGCATTAAGGCTAATATCAGCACTAAAGAGCTTTTGGGTGTTGGTTTGATAGTGCCTGGCGTTATTGATAAGGAAAATGGCATTATCATTTCCTGCTCAAATCTTCCATACAAAAACCTACATATAATTAAAGAGATAAAATCAAAGCTTGACATCGACATATTCTTCGCTAACGATGGCGATGCTGCTGCTTTAGGGGAATATATTTATGGCAAGGGAAAGCATTATAACAAGCAACTCATGCTAATGATTGGCACAGGGCTTGGAGGCGCTTATATAGATAACGGCAATCTCATTGAAAGCGAGCTTGGACATTTTATATTAAGTTTTGGTGGAGAAAGATGCGGTTGCGGACTTTTAGGCTGTGCCGAGATTTACTGCTCTGCTTCTGCACTTGTTAGAATGGCAGAAAATAGAGGATACAAGGGAAAAGACGCAAAAGAGTTTTTTAGGCTAGTTTCCGAAGGCAATAAACCATTAAACGAAGCCTTTAGCGAATATATAGGATATTTGGCTGCTGCTATAATCAGCCTTTCAAACCTATATCATCCTGAGATTATAGTTTTAGGTGGAGGAATAACAGCTGCTGGAGATATGCTTCTAGCCCCACTAAAAAATGAAATACAAAAACAAGCAGAAAATTTCTGCTATAAAAGCAGCATTCCAGATGTTGCAATATCGTCTTTAGGGAAAGATATTGGCATTTTTGGAGCAGCTTCAATTGTTAATAATCCAATTTAATTGGATTAGATATAAAATTAAATTTAGGAGGCAAATATGGCAAGAACATTAAAAACAAACAAAGAAAAGGTTGTTGGTTACTCTCTGATGGGAAAAATCCATCATCCAGTTTTAGGAGCTAACTATAAAATCCTACCAGATGGTACTCCTGTGACTGTTCCTGGTGTTGGCGGTATCACTTATAATGTGAAGGTTGGCGATAGCGCTTTTGGGCTTGAGGGCGATCATGTTGAGCCTGGTGTATCCATACAAAATGCCGACAAGGTTGAGAATACTGCGCTTAATATCTTCTCTTGCGTTGGTAACAAAGCTATAGTAAAGTCTGGCGATGCTAAGGACGCTGTTGGCTATGTAACAGGCACACATGGAGGAATTGAGCATGTTCTAATTCACTTCTCCGAAGAAGACAAGGAAAAGATGGCTCCAGACGATAAAATCCTTGTTAAGGGTTGTGGTCAGGGCTTAAAGCTATTAGACTTCCCAGAGATTCGTGTTATGAATATTGATCCTGAAATCTTTGATAAACTACCAATGAAGGTTGTTGATGACAAGCTTGTGTTTGATGTTGTTGCAAAAGCTCCAGCTTATTTCATGGGTTCTGGCATTGGCTCTAACAATGCTTGCTCTGGCGACTACGATATTATAACAGACGATGCTGAAGAGCTTAAAAAGCATGGGCTTGACAAGCTTCGTTTTGGTGATTTTGTAATGCTTGAAAATTGCGACACTACTTTTGGTAGAGGCTTTAGAAATGGCGCTGTTACAATTGGTATTGTAGTGCACTCTGATTGTATGGTTGCTGGACATGGCCCTGGTGTTACAACTATCCTTGCTGCTAAGTCCGATATACTTAAAGGCAATATTGTTGAAAACTCTAATATTGTTGATTTTGTTAAATAAGCTAAATAAAATACCACATTATAAAATGCCACCGATTTAATTCTCGGTGGCATTCTTATGCTTTATTTTTTTAATCTACTAATCTCTCATTTCCAAAGTAACCATCAAGGCTCTTTTTGAAAGATCTATATGTAACGAGCGAGATAATACCTGCTGTTATGTCTGCGAAAGGTTGCGCATAGAAAATGCCATCAGACCCAAATATACTACCAAATACAAACAACAATGGAATACAAAGCAATCCTTGTCTTGCAAATCCTAACAGCGCACCAAACTTACCATTACCTGTTGCTTGGAAAGTTAGTATCATGAACATTGTAACAGCTGTGAACATAAAGAACACACTGTTATATCTTAGGAACATAGCGCCAGTTTCAATTATGCTTTCTGATTTAGTGAAAGCAGTCATAATAGTTGGTGCGAAGATAAACATTACTGCACTCGCACTAAAAGCAATACCCATAACAAAGTTTCTTGAGAAATTAAAGCACTCATAAAAACGCTTTGAGTTTTTCGCTCCATATGAGTAAGAAGCAATTGGCTGATATCCCATTAGATAACCCATTACTATATACTGCATTATAGACATAACTTTTAGTATAACACCATAAGAAGACTGGATGTTCTCTGCAAGCACTATATCAGACGCAAATGTAATCGCTGCGATGTTGGTTGCAGATACAGTTAGTGTTGTTAAGATGTTTGTTACACCAATAGGAGTACCAGTTCTCAGCACCTCGCCATAAATAGCTTTTGAAGGCTTAAAGTATTTCTTGTTCATGCTAACAGCCATCTTGCCGCCAAAGAAATGCCATCCAATATATGCACCTGTTATAGCTTGAGCTAGGGTTGTTGCCATTGAAGCGCCTTCAATTCCCATATTCAACCCAAAGCCACCAAGCTCAAACATAAATAACGGATCTAATATAATGTTAGCCACAGCGCCAAGCATTAGCGCCCTCATAGAAAGAGCCGCCTTTGTTTCTGCCCTCGCTATGTTATTAAATGACTGGTTAGGAATTGAGAAAATAGCACCAACATACATCCAGCCACCATACTGCTTCGCAACTTCCATAACTGAATCAGTTGTTCCGAACATTTTGAAAATAGGTTCCATAAACAAGAACCCAACTAACATGAACACAACACCAGAAATTATAGCTGTGTATACAGTTGTCGCTGCAACTTTATTCGCCGTTTCATTGTCCTGCGCTCCAAAATAGCGCCCAATTGTTGCTGCTGAACCAGCGCCAAGCACCTGCCCTATCGCTCCCATAAGTGTCATAATTGGAAAGGCAACTGCAACAGCAGATAGCGCCTTATCATCTCCGAGCATTCCAATAAATAATGTATCTACAAGATTATAGATAGCCATTATCATCATTGAAGCCATACCAGGAATTGCAATTTTAGTAATAGCCTTTCTAACAGGCATCTCCCCTAAAATATGATTTTTTGCTTCATTCATGTATTTTCCTCCTTGTTTTTGTCGAATTTAGTAATATAATAGCTATTTAATACTTAAAGTATATTTAGTGATGTTTTGTCCAGTGCCTAAAAGCTCTTTAAACTCCCCATTATATGTAAACCCTTGTTTTTTATAAAAAGATATCGCTGACAAGTTCTTTTCAAGCACCCAAAGCGATATTCTATTTTTATTTTCGTCTTTAGCCTTAAGTATAGCAAACTCTATTAAAGCAGTTCCTATCCCCGCCCCTTTAAAAAAGGGTTCAATATAAAGCTCCTCGATAAAAAGCTCATTGTCGTTATTTTTCAAGTTAATCATGCCTTTAACAATTCCATCATCATAGAGGTAGATATCTTTTAATTTTTCGGAGTTCTCAATATATTCATTTGCAAGCGGAAAAACTTGCATTTCATTAAACGACACTTTATCGTTGCTGAAAATTGCTCTGTATGTCGTTCTTTTTGAAAATATCAGAATTTCTGCAATGCGTGAAGCATCGCTTATTGTAGCTAGTCTTATCATACAACGCAAATAACCTCCGTTTCACTGCGATTATTCGAGTGAATAGTTAAGAGTGAATAGTGATAGAATATAATTTCAATCCATCACGAAGTGATACATTAACTTTTAACTTTTCATTCTTCATTTTTCACTAAATCTAATATAAATAACCTCCACTACGTTCCGATTATTCATATTCCTCGTAGGGGCGATTTTGAAGGTCATGGGCAACGGAGTGCCCACATGACCAATTTATATTAG
>CAYJEV010000063.1:0-10486 GCA_964369265.1 uncultured Oscillospiraceae bacterium | reverse complement strand
CGGAACACTGAAAGTTTACTGCGAAACTCCTTAGCCATTAGTCTAACAAAGCCTGACCGAACACTACTAGTCATTTTCTCGCTATTCCCTATTGTAGTTTGCTAGAAAATATGCTAAAATTAGTAAAAAACAAAACAATTAAACAGGAAAGGAAAATGTTATGTCACTGCCATTAAATAGAGAACAAGCCCTTGAACTACTAAAAACACACACTAAAAATCCATCTCTCATAAACCACGCCCTCGGCGTTGAGGGAATAATGAGATACTTCGCTGAACTAAATGGTGAAGATATCGAATACTGGGGTATGGTCGGACTGCTTCATGACTTAGACTACGAAAAATATCCTGAAGAACACTGCAAACACACTCCAGCTTACCTAAAAGAAGCAGGCTTTGATGATGAGTTTATCTATTCTGTTTTAAGCCATGCATATGGCCTTGCAAGCGATGTCGAGCCAAAAAAATATATGGAGAATGTTATCCTAACTGTTGATGAGCTTGCTGGCTTCATAACTGCTTGTGCATATATGCGCCCTTCAAAGAGCGTTATGGATATGGAGCTAAAGTCTGTTAAGAAAAAATGGAAAACACTTAACTTTGCTGCTGGTGTTAATCGTGAACATGTTGAGAATGCTGCGAAGAGAATGGGTATGCCAATGGACGAAGTCCTTAACCACTGCATATTAGCGATGAGAAAAATTGCGCCTTCTATAGGTCTTTAATCGCTAAATGTATTGACAATTACTTACATTTTTAATATAATGTATTAAAAGGGAGTAGCTGGCGCATAGCAAAACTATGTGTAGCGTGTTGCGTCAATACGAGGAAACTCCGCACACGAAATAAACAGCAAGACTTTTGCCTTAGCTTTGCTATGGTAAAAGTCTTTTTTTATACCCTAAACCAAATTAAAAGGAGAATTCATATGAACGGTATGGAACTTGCAAACATCCCAATTCTCGGAAGCTTAATAGCAATTCACTGGACACAAATAGTCATGTGGCTTATTGGAG
Source organism: uncultured Oscillospiraceae bacterium (assembly GCA_964369265.1). Taxonomy (GTDB): domain Bacteria; phylum Bacillota; class Clostridia; order Oscillospirales; family Ruminococcaceae; genus DAMCAP01. The sequence continues at coordinate 9,471 of CAYJEV010000063.1, read as the reverse complement.
CTTTACTAATTTACCTTGCAATAAAGCATAAAATGGAGCCAGCTTTGTTGTTACCAATGGGCTTTGGTGCAATTTTAGTTAATTTACCATTCTCAGGCGTTGTCGACCAAATGGTTGATGGACATATCGAAGAGGGGGTAATAGATGTTCTTTTTAGGGCAGGTATCGCAAATGAGCTTTTCCCTCTCTTATTATTTGTTGGCATTGGAGCAATGATAGACTTCGGCCCTCTCCTTTCAAACCCTAAAATGCTGCTTTTTGGAGCAGCGGCGCAGTTTGGTATATTCTTCACTATTGCCCTAGCAACTTTGATGGGCTTTGAAATTAAAGACGCTGCATCTATTGGCATTATTGGCGCAGCAGATGGCCCTACTTCAATTGTTGTTGCAAATTTCTTCAAAAGCAATTACATAGGGGCGATTATGGTTGCGGCTTATTCATATATGGCGCTTGTTCCAATAGTTCAGCCTCCTGTTATTCGCCTCTGCACAACCAAAGCCGAAAGATTAATCAGAATGCCTTACTCCCCTAAATCAGTGACAAAAAAAGTTAGAATTTTATTCCCTATTATAGTGACAATTATAGCTGGTATAGCTGCTCCTAGATCTGTTGCTTTGGTTGGCTTTTTGATGTTTGGCAACTTAATAAGGGAATGCGGTGTGTTAGATGGCTTATCTGAAACAGCGCAAAATGCCCTCGCTAACTTGATAACCTTAGTACTTGGAATAACCGTCGCCTCAAAAATGCAGGCTTCCATGTTCATAACCCCAGAAACATTTATGATTTTAGGGCTTGGGCTTATCGCTTTTATATTTGATACAATAGGTGGTGTGTTCTTTGCTAAAATACTAAACTTATTTAGCAAAAATAAAATTAACCCTATGATAGGAGCAGCTGGCATTAGCGCATTTCCGATGTCTGCGAGAGTAGTGCATAAAATGGGACAGCAAGAGGATCACCAAAATTTCTTGCTAATGCATGCAGTTGGCGCAAATGTGTCAGGGCAGATTGCCTCTGTTATAGCTGGAGGCATGATTTTAGGCTTGTTTGCCTAATAAAGGAGGAGTGTTACAATGATGAATAACTTAACAACCATGTTTGAGATAATGCCGACTTTAGGCTTAGCCTTTGGTGGTGTGTTTATAACTATAATGTTTATTTGGCTTACAATTGCAGTTTTAACAAATGTATTAAAAGATTAGTAAAAATAAATAAGGAGGATTTAAAATGAAGCTTATGGCAATGAAAGAAAATGAAGTGCATTTAGGAATGGAGATTATTGATGCTGCCAAAGCTCACCTTAAAGAGCAAGGCATTGATCAGTGGCAAACAGGTTATCCTGATTTTGACTGCCTTAAAAGCGACAGCATAAACAACAAAGGCTTTTTTATTGTGGATAATGAAGATGTTTTAGGATATTTATGCATTGACTTTGAGGGCGAGCCAGCCTATGATAATTTAAATGGAAGCTGGAATAGTGATGAGAGCTATGTGGTTGTTCATAGAATGGCTTTTAATGATAAAGCGAGAGGCAGAAAGCTTAGCGACATTGTTTTTGGCTTAGTTGAGGAGATGAGCAGAGAAAGAGGAGTTAATTACTTTAGAGTTGATACCGATGCTGATAACAAAAAAATGCAACATATACTAAGCAAAAATGGCTTTAGCTATTGCGGAACTATTTGGTTTGATAATAGCGAGAAAATTGCTTTTGATAAGAAATTTTAAATATGCAAAGGGGGCGAGCACAATAAATGCTCTCCCCCTTATTTTATTAAGTAATGATAATTTCTAATAGAGATTGCTAAACGCAACATCAGCAAACTTGCCAAGCCCTGTTAAATCAGGATAATCCCATTGTCTGAGCGTTTCATAAACAGCAACAGCAACTGCATTTGAAAGATTGAGGCTTCTTGCCTCATTCATCATAGGTATTCTAACAGAATGCTCTAAATATTTAAGAATTAGCTCTTCTGGCAAGCCCTTATCTTCCCTTCCAAACACTAAAAAGCAGCTATTTGGATAGCTTACATCTGAATGGCGATGATTTGCCTTTGTAGTGAAAAAGTAGCAGTTTGAGTTTGGATTCTTCTCAAAAAAATCGTCTGTATTTTCATAATATGTAACGTCTAGTAAATGCCAATAATCAAGACCTGCACGCTTTAATTTAGCGCTATCCACCTCAAAGCCTAGAGGCTTGATTAAGTGAAGACGAACGCCTGTTGCAGCGCAAGTTCTAGCAATATTCCCGACATTCTGAGGAATTCTTGGCTCAACCAAAACTATATTTAACTCCCTCATTATAATCCCCCTTTAGATTAGTTATCTTATTCTAACATCATATAGATTTAACGTCAAGCGTTATAGATTGATAAAGCTTTAGAATTCCCAAACAATTGCATCTAAAACAAAATGATATCAAGAAACAGTTTATTAATATTTTCACGCCATTTTATTTGACTTAGCAATAAAACTATGATAAAATGATAATAATCATGAATTTCTATAGTAATGCTTGAATTAAGTATAATATATGTATCAAATTGATACAACAAACAACACAACTAGTTACTATTAGGGAGATTACTATGCCAAAAACAAGATTTATTTACACAAAAGAAACTAATTGCAAAGGATGCAATAAGTGCATATTTGTCTGCCCAACAAATGCTAACCTAGTAGCAATAGAAGCAGAGGATAGCAAAGTACATATAAAAAATGGCTTTTGTATTTCTTGTGGTGAGTGTATAAATATCTGCTCTCACAACGCAAGAGATTATATAGACGATACAGAAGAATTCTTCAAGCGATTAAAAAACAATGAGAATATTTCTGTAATAATAGCCCCTTCAGCAAGATTTAACTTTACAAACACGCCAAAGCTGATTTCTTATTTTAAGAGCATTGGAGTTAATAATGTTTATGATGTTTCCTTTGGGGCTGATATAACAACTTGGGGATATGTTAAAACAATAAAGGAGCAGAACCCTAAAAGCGTTATCGCTCAACCTTGTCCTGTTGTTGTTAGCTTTATAGAAAAGTATCATCCAGAACTTATAGAAAATTTATCTAGTGTCCAAAGCCCTGTTATCTGCACTGCAATATACTTAAAAAAATATCTAGGCATAAATGATAAAATAGCGCTTATCTCTCCTTGCATTGGAAAAAAACGAGAGTGTATAATAGAAGAAACTCATGGAGTTATGAATTATAATATTACTTTTGAAAAACTTAATAACTATTTAGCTAATAATAATATTGATATAGAAAGTTACTCAGAAGGCAAATTCGATAATATGAAAGGCTCAATAGGCTTTGCTTTTCCTCGTCCTGGTGGGCTTAGCGAAAATGTTAAATATCATTTAGGCGATGATGTTTGGATTAAGCAGATTGAGGGAATCAATAATATAGAAAGATACTTTAAGGAATATATTGAAGATTTAAAACATAATAGAGCTGTTCCTCTTATAGTAGATGCGCTTAACTGCGAGCATGGTTGCAACTTAGGAACAGGAAGCTCAAAAACTGCTAGACTAAACGAGATTGACTATGTTACAAATCAAAACAAGAGAGATGTTAGCGACGCAGACACCAAACAACTGATGGATTATTTCAATGATAATTTAAAAATAGAGGATTTCATTAGAAAATATGTTGATAGAAGCTCTGAATATAAACAAGACGACGAAATTGATATAGAAGGGGCATTTATCGAGCTTGGGAAATTATCTAAAGAGGATAGAGAAATTAACTGCTTTAGTTGCGGTTATGGAAGCTGCCTTGAGTTTTGCAAGGCTGTTGCTAGAGGGCATAACCACAAAACAAATTGCCGGCAATATATGCTTAACAAGTTTAAAAAGCTTAGCTTGTTTGATGAATTAACTGGCTTGCAGAATCGTCTTTCTTATAGCAACAGAATAGCTAGCATTAAAGAGAATTTTAACTCTAGCTTAATTTGTATCTCTTTTATAGACATAAATGGATTAAAAGAAGTTAATGATGTTTATGGTCATAGTAAGGGCGATGAGCTTATAATATCCTGCGCAAACTTGTTAAAGCTAGTCTTCGATGAAAATGCTTATCGAGTTGGTGGAGATGAATTTATAATAATAGAAAATTCTTCAAACGAAACAGAGTTTCAGTGCAAACTCAATCAGCTGAACGAATTAGTTGAAAAAGAGCCTTTGCTTGTTATTTCTATTGGCAAGGCAATTTGCAGGAACGTTAATAACTTAGATAGAAAAATCAAAGAGGCAGATAAAGATATGTATGAAGTTAAACAGGCATATTATCGCAATAAAAAAGAAGTTGATAGGCGACATAGGCTGCAAAACGAGAGTGCAATAGGCGGTTTTCAATAAAAGCTAAAGGCTGATACGATAAGTTTCGTATCAGCCTATTTTCATATATTTTAGTTTTCTTTCATTTTGCCAAGAAGATTAAAAACAAGGCTCATTAGCATAGCAACGATACCAGCAAGCACCATTCCCTTAAACTCAACATCACCAATTTGAAGTTTAACGCCTGATAGGCCTGTTACAAACACAATAGAAGTTAGGATTAGGTTAACATTCTTAGTGTAGTCTACCTTGCTATCAACAAGAATACGAAGACCTGAAGTACCAATCATTCCGTATAATAGGAATGTCATTCCGCCGATTACATTGCCTGGTATTGTGCTAATAAAAGCGGATAGAGGGCCAATAAACGCCATTGCAATTGAAATAACAGCAGCTCCTGCAATAACTCTAACAGAGTACACACCTGTTACAGCCATAACGCCAATATTCTCGCCGTATGTTGTTGTTGGCACAGAGCCTATCATGCCTGAAATCATTGTTGAGAAGTTATCACCAAACAAAGTTCTGTGAAGTCCTGGCTCTTCGATTAAGTCTTTGCCAACTATCTTTGAAGTTACTATCTGATGCCCTATATGCTCATTTATAATAACTAAAAGAACAGGAAGTATAGTTACAATTGCTGCGATATCGAATTTTGGAAGGGTGAAGTCTGGAACAACAAATAGTGAGCTTGTAAGCACAGGGGTGAAGTCAATCATTCCAAAAATAACAGCTGCCGAATATCCAGCAACTAGCGCAATTAAAATTGGTATAACAGAGAAGAACTTTTTAAATAACACACTGCCAAAAACAGCTGTTCCTAAAGTTACTAAAAACACAACAACATCTTTGTATGTAGTTGTATCTGTCATTAGGTTTGCTCCAATTGAACCAGAGCCAACTGTGAATGTTGCAAGCTCCAATCCTATAAGCGCCACAACAGGTCCCATTGCAGCCGGTGGCAACACAACATCAATCCATTTAGTGCCAAACTTGTAGATTAAAAAAGCAATAATACAACCAAATAAACCAACAACCACAAATCCGCCCAAAGCATATTCATATCCCATCGAGCCGACAACTAATCCAGCAGGTCCTAAGAATGCAAAGGAAGAACCAAGATATGCTGGGGACTTCCCTTTAGTAACAGCGATGAAGATTAACGTTCCAACACCATTCATAAAAAGCACTATGCCTGGATTTATTCCAAAAACAATCGGAACTAATATTGATGCGCCAAACATTGCAAATAAATGCTGAATTGATAATGGCAACAACTGCGCAAACGGGACTTTATCCTCTATTCCTATAAATCTCTTTTCCATTTTTTGTTATCTCCTCTTTTACATGGCTATAGCCGAATAGTTTTCTATTCGGCTATAGCATTTTATTTGTTTAAACGTTTGAAGTGTAGTTTGGGGCTTCTTTTGTGATGTAAATATCGTGAGGATGGCTTTCTTTTAGGCCAGCTCCTGTGATACGAACAAACTTAGCTCTCTCATGCAAAGTTTTAATATCAGCACATCCGCAATAACCCATACCTGATCTAATACCACCAACAAGCTGGAAGATAGTGTCAGCAAGAGTTCCCTTATAAGGCACTCTTCCCTCAACGCCCTCTGGAACAAGCTTTTTATTGTCTTGTTGGAAATATCTATCCTTAGAGCCTTGATCCATTGCGCCAATAGAGCCCATACCTCTGTATACTTTATAGTTTCTGCCTTGATAAATCTCTGTTTCGCCTGGTGACTCAGCGCAACCAGCTAGAAGAGAGCCAAGCATAACAACATTTGCGCCAGCAGCTAAAGCCTTAACAATATCGCCACTATACTTAATACCGCCATCGGCAATAATTGGAATGCCTCTCTTAGCAGCAACAACAGCGCAATTATAAATTGCAGATATTTGCGGTACACCAATACCAGCAACAACTCTTGTTGTACAAATTGAACCAGGGCCAATACCAACCTTAACGCAGTCAGCACCAGCATCAATTAAAGCCTCAGTTGCTTCGCCTGTTGCAACATTACCAGCAATAACAGCAACATCTGGGAAAGCAGCCTTAACTTTCTTAACGCAATCGATAATGCCTTTTGAATGCCCATGTGCAGAGTCTAGTACTAAAACATCGACATGCATGTCAACTAAAGCCTTAGCTCTTTCAAGAACATCAGCAGTTACACCAATAGCAGCACCTACTAAAAGCCTGCCATTTTTATCTTTAGCAGAATTTGGGTATTTAACAGACTTTTCAATATCTTTAATAGTGACTAGCCCTTTTAACACACCATTTTCATCAACGATAGGTAGCTTTTCAATTTTATGGTTTCTTAGAATTTTTTGAGCAGCTTCAAGATCAGTGCCAACCGGAGCTGTAACAAGGTTTTCTCTTGTCATAACATCCTTGATTTTAACATTGAATGTGTCTAAAAATCTAAGGTCACGGTTAGTTATTATACCAACTAGCTTGCCATCATCTGAACATATAGGCACACCAGAAATTTTATACTTACCCATTAAAGCATCAGCATCAACAACTAAATGCTCAGGAGTTAGAGAGAAAGGATTAGTAATAACGCCATTTTCAGAACGCTTAACCTTGTCTACCTCAATCGCTTGTTGCTCAATGCTCATATTTTTGTGGATAATACCAATACCGCCCTCTCTCGCCATAGCAATAGCCATAGGAGCTGTTGTAACAGTATCCATTGCAGCAGTCATAACAGGAGTGTTTAACGTTATGTCTTTAGCTAAAGTTGTTTTTAGTTTAATTTGATTTGGCAGAACTTCTGAATAATCTGGAATTAGCAGTACATCATCAAAAGTTAGTCCCTCAAAAGCAAATTTTGATGTAATATCAGTGTTTAGCATAATCTCATCCTTTCTTTCTTTTATATTTAACCCTAAACTCCCGAAGGAGAAACGTAACTAAGTTTTGTCAAGAAGCCTTCAGCGCCCTCTATCTTGCCTGTTACAACAGCTTCGTTTTCTGTTATATCGCAAAACAGCTCAATTTTATCGGTGATAAGCGCTTCTTTTTTATATTTGATATGAATCGCTTTAACATCCATATCAAAATACTTCTCTCCTATTGCATCCGCCATTATATCAAGATAAACAGTGTTGTTGACATGATTATTTTTGTCAATATCAGTAACTCTGACATCTCTAACAAAGGCTTTATTTTCTGCAACAGGAATTTTAATAGAGGTGACATCGCAAAATGGCTCTCTTGTATCGGCTTTTGGTATTTCATGCTTAAATGCTGAAGGTCTTAATAACCTATGAGTGACTGGGTCGCAAGGAACCCATGAAGTTTGAAACTCCATTATCAGCTCGCCCATATCATCAACAAACAGCACCTCTCTAACCATTCGAGGACCTTTATTGAAAGTTGGTGAGGTATAGATAGTCACATGCTCTCGCATAGATGGCAATCGCTCTATCTTTAAAGACACCTCGCTAAGCAAAAACACAATTCCCTCTTCAATTAGCTCAAAATACCCAAGCCCCATTGATAGTAGATGATCTGTCGCCACCTCCTGCATATACTTCCATGCGATAGAAAGCCTTAGCTTTCCGTTTGTATCGCATTCAAAGGAGTGCAGTGTTGTTTCGTGTTTATAAGGATAGCTTGTAAAATCCATCTTCATAGCTATTATCTCTTAGAAATCTTGTCAACACCCATATAAGGACGCAGAACTTCTGGAATTGTAACGCTACCATCATCATTTTGGAAGTTCTCCAAAATTGCTGCAACTGTTCTTCCAATAGCAAGCCCTGAACCGTTTAATGTGTGAACAAACTGAGCCTTGTCGCCTTTATTTTCTTTGTATTTAATGTTCGCTCTTCTCGCTTGGAAGTCCTCAAAGTTTGAACAGCTAGAAATCTCAACATATCTGCCATAAGAAGGCATCCACACTTCAACATCGTAAGTCATTGCGCTTGAGAATCCCATATCTCCACTACAAAGCTTTATAACTCTGTATGGAAGCCCTAAGCCTTTTAGCACTCTTTCAGCGTCATTAGTTAGCTTTTCAAGCTCTTCATAGCTATTTTCAGGCTTTGTAAACTTAACCATCTCAACCTTATTAAACTGATGTTGTCTTATTAGGCCTCTTGTATCTCTGCCAGCTGAGCCAGCCTCTGCTCTAAAGCAAGCAGAATAAGCTGTGTAGTGAATTGGAAGCATATCCCCTTCAATAATTTCAGCCCTATGCATATTTGTAACAGGAACTTCTGCTGTTGGGATTAGGTAATAGTCAAGCCCTTCAAGCTTAAACATATCATCGCCAAACTTAGGAAGTTGCCCTGTGCCTGTCATGCTATCTTTGTTTGCTATAAATGGAGGGAAAACTTCTGTATAGCCGTTAGCTGTGTGTGTATCTAAGAAGTAGTTAATAATAGAGCGCTCTAATCTTGCGCCTAAACCTCTATAGAAATGAAATCTTGCCCCTGTTACTTTACCAGCTGTTTCAGGATCAAGGATTTTAAGATCAGCGCCAATATCCCAATGCGCCTTTGGAGGATATGGGAATTCTTTTGGTGCGCCAATTTTTCTCATTTCAATATTATCATTCTCATCTTTTCCAAGAGGAACTGTTTCAGATGGTGTGTTAGGAATTCCAACTAACAGATCATACTGCTCTTTTTCAAGCTCAGAAAGAATTTTATCATTCTCCTTGACCTCAGCAGAAAGAGTTTTCATGCTCTCCATTAGTTCAGTTGTGTCCTCGCCATTCTTCTTCATGGTTGGGATAAGTTTGCTTGCTTTGTTTTGTTCTGCCTTTAATTCGTCTGTTTTATAGGCGATATCTCTTCTTTGTTTGTCAATCTCGCAAATACGATCAACAATCTCAAAAAGCTTAGGATTATTTCTCCCTTCAAGCTTTTTCTTAATACCCTCTGGATCTTGTCTAATCAGCTTAATATCAAGCATTTTTTCATATCCTTTCGTTTTGTATTTTATTTATTTTACACCTTTTTATAAACTTGTCAACCCTATTTTAAAAATATTTTTTATTTCTAATAATTTTATCAAATTTATTTCCTATTATACTTATCAATTTGTATGAACAGACATTATAGGGATAAATTCCCATGCCTGTCCATTACAACAATTTATCTGCACCAT
>CAYJEV010000062.1:0-10625 GCA_964369265.1 uncultured Oscillospiraceae bacterium | reverse complement strand
AAGCTTCACCAAACCCATAAACAGAGGAACACACTATCCGTCCCCACCCATCAAGTAAGCGAAAGCGGAGCCTTGATGGCAAAACCAGATGATTTACACAAAATTAAAATGGCGACTACTAGTCGCCGCTACAATTTGCTATGTCATTTTTAGTTTTGCATACCCATAAATAGCACACTAAAAATTGATGCTCCACAAATAGTAGGGTGCGGCGCTAGATGCACCGCCGTACGAAATCGCAACAACAACACAAAAAACTGTCACTACATTTCAAATCATTGTAGTGACAGTTTTTTATTATATTGCTTTTTTAAGTGAAATTTCCGGCATAAGCTCGTCGGAGATAATAAAAAGCATTTCTTCTAATTTTTTGACATCTTCAGGAGAAAAGCGCTTTCTTATTCTGTCCATAACCACAGAAATGTAGTCATATGTTATGCCATAGTAGCCAAGGTACTTCTCAGTAACCTCAAGATGATATTCTCTCTTGTCGGTTAGGCTTTGAACTTTTCTAACATAACCCTTTTTAATAAGGCTGTTAATTTTATAGTTTGCGTTTGGAGCAGAGATTTGAGCAAAGCTAGCAAACTCATTGATGGTTGGGCGAGATAAAGCATATATCACCTCAACACAAAAAGTTTCCACAGCCGAGAGGCTAGCCTCTCTATTTTCAAACCTGCTAAAAACAGCAGAATAAAATTTCAACTTAAATTTTGTATACACAGTAGCAAATGACCTCTCAAGCATTACTCTCACCTACCCAACAGCAAAGGAAAGTTCAGCTTGAACTGCCACCTTTCCATTAACCTTAGCAACTGCCTTGCCAAAGCCAACAGGGCCTCGAACAGTTGTCATCTCAACAGACATCTCCAGCACATCGCCAGGAACAACCTGTTGCTTAAAGCGAGCATTCTTTATGCCACCAAAAAAAGCAATCTTGCCTTTATTCTCTGGAAGAGAAAGAATAGCAATAGCGCCAACCTGAGCAAGAGCTTCAATTATAAGCACTCCAGGCATTACATGATGGTTTGGGAAATGGCCGATAAAATGCATTTCATTAGCTGTCACACATTTAATTCCCTTTGCCCATTTGCCAGCCTCAAAGTCTGTTATCTTATCAACTAATAGGAAAGGGTATCTATGAGGAATTATTTCTTGAATTTGGTTTGAATTGAGTTCCATAAGTTCCTCCTAATTAAGCTTCAAATTTTTTAAATACAAGGGTTGCGTTGTGTCCGCCAAAGCCTAGTGAGTTTGTCATTGCGTATCTGATGCTTGCTTCTCTACCAACATTTGGTACAATATCAAGATCGCAGTTCTCGTCTGGTACTTTATATCCAACAGTTGGAGGGATAAAGCTATCTCTAATTGCGTAAGCGCAGAATATAGCCTCAACAGCTCCAGCAGCACCTAGTAAATGTCCTGTCATGGATTTTGTGGAGGAGATAGCTGTCTTGTATGCATGCTCGCCTAAAGCAGACTTAATTGCAACAGTTTCGCCCTTGTCGTTTAGTGGTGTTGATGTGCCGTGTGCGTTGATGTAGTCAAGCTCGCTATGAGGAACATTGCCATCAGCAAGAGCCTCAACCATACATCTAGCAGCACCAGAACCATCCTCTAGCGGAGCAGTCATATGATGAGCATCGCAAGTTGAACCATAGCCAACTAGCTCAGCAATGATGTTTGCGCCTCTAGCAACAGCATGCTCATACTCTTCAAGCACCATAACAGCTGCGCCTTCGCCCATAACAAAGCCATCTCTTTCCTTATCAAAAGGAATGGAAGCTCTCTTAGGATCAGTTGACTCAGATAGAGCTCTCATAGAAGTAAATCCGCCAATTGCAAGAGGGCAGATTGTTGCCTCAGCACCGCCAGCGATTACAACCTCAGCATAACCATCTCTAATTTGTCTAAAGCTTTCGCCAATTGCGTTTGTACCAGAAGCACAAGCAGTTACAATACAAGTTGCGCTGCCTTGCATGCCAAACTCAATCGCAACAACTCCAGAAGCCATGTTGGAAATAGCCATTGGAATAAAGAAAGGAGATACTCTATCAAAGCCCTTGTCCTTAGCCTTTTCATGCTCAATCTCAATAATCTCAAGGCCGCCGATACCACTAGCGATAGATACCCCACAACGATGTGGGTTAACCTTTGTCATATCTAGTCCGCTTTGCTTGAAAGCTTCCTTTGCTGCAATAAGACCTAATTGAACAAACTTATCCATTCTCTTAGCTTCTTTTTTATCTAAGTAATCTGTTACTTCAAAGTTCTTTAGCTCGCCAGCAACCTTAACTTTTTGGTTAGAAGTGTCGTATCCCTTTATAAAGTCAATACCACAAACACCCTTCTTTGCTGCTTCCCATGTATCTGTTGCGTTGTTTCCTAGCGGTGATAATGCACCAACACCAGTTATTACTACTCTTCTCTTCATAAATTTGTCTTCCTTTTAAACTATTAGTATATTCTTATAAAATCTTAACAATTAGTTAAGCGAAAATTGCTAAACTCTCAACTTAATTAAAGCATTGTCATTCCGCCATCAACTGATAGCGTTTGGCCTGTGATATAGCCAGACTCTTTCTTAGCTAAAAAAGCAACTGCATTCGCAACATCGTTAACAGAACCTAAAGTTCCTGTTGGGATGTTTGCCTTCATCATAGAAATAACATCCTCAGATAAAACAGCTGTCATATCTGTTTCAATAAATCCAGGAGCAACTGCATTCGCTGTTACATTTCTTGAAGCAAGCTCTCTAGCCATTGTCTTTGTCATTCCAATAACCCCAGCCTTGCTCGCAACATAGTTAATTTGACCTGCATTGCCAATTCTTCCAACAACAGAAGCAATGTTTACAATTCTGCCGTATCTTTGCTTCATCATTAGCTTTCCGCAAGCCCTCATCATATAAAAAGCGCCTTTTAAGTTTGTATCAATAACAGCATCGAAGTCTTCGTTGCTCATTCTAGCAGCCAAGCCATCTTTTGTAATGCCAGCATTGTTTACTAATATATCAACTCTGCCAAACTTCTCCTTAGCAGCGTTAACAAGCATATCGCATTCATTTGAATCAGCAACATTAGCCTTAACAGCAACGCACTCTGCACCAAGCTCTTCGCAAAGCTTAACTGTTTCGTTTGCAGCAGCCTCTCCTCCTAAATAGGAGATTACAACCTTAGCGCCCTCTGAGGCAAGCTTTGTTGCAACAGCTCTACCTATTCCTCTTGAACCACCTGTTACTATAGCTACACAATCTTTCATTACACATTCACCTCTGCACCTTTTAGTTCTGTTAAAGTCGCCTCTAAAGAAGCAACATCTTCAATGTTATAGCATTTAATTGCCTTAGTTGTTTTCTTTATAAATCCAGATAAAGCTCTTCCTGGCCCGATTTCAATAACTGTATCAATGCCCGCTGCTTCCATATATCTAATGCTATCCTCAAAATACACACCAGAGCAAATTTGCTTCTCTAAATTTTTTGCAATGCTCTCGCCCTCTCTTAAAGGATTTGCAGTGCAGTTGAAGATAACTGGGAAGTTAAGTGAGTTAAAGCTAACATTCTCTAAATGTCTTGCCATGTCAAGCTCTGCTGGCTTCATTAGAGGTGTGTGGAAAGCGCCAGAAACCTCTAGCGGAATAACTCTCTTCGCTCCGCCCTCTAAGGCTAAAGCAGAAGCCTTCTCAACAGCATCTTTGTCGCCGCCAATTACAAGCTGACCTGGGCAGTTGTAGTTAGCAATTTGTACCACACCTAAATCATTTGCTCTTCTGCAACACTCGTCTAGCTTCTCTCTATCCATCCCTAAAACTGCGCTCATAGCACAAGGAACGCCCTCAACAGCCTTAGCCATAACACTTCCTCTAAAGCTTACAAGCTCAACAGCAGCCTTTGCATCCATCGCACCAGCGCATTCAAGAGCTGAATACTCTCCAAGGCTAAGCCCAGCAGCCATCTCAGGAACTATTCCCTCAGCTCTTAATATAGCTGTCACACCACAAGCAAATGCCACAAGGCAAGGTTGTGTGTTTTCAGTTTGAGTTAGCTCCTCCATAGGGCCTGTGAAGGATAATTTCTTTAGTCTTTCAGGAAGATTATCCATAACATTTCTAAACTCTGCTCTAGCATCATATAAATCTTCGCCCATGCCAACCTTTTGGCTGCCTTGACCTGCATAAACAAACGCTAATTTCATTATTTCCTCCAGTCAACTAAAAGCTCATCAATAAGCTCTTTAACAGTTACAATTTTATCAACCTTACCAACATTTGCGCCGCAGAAGAACAGTCCGTCCTCAACATTTCCCTTAGCTGCTTCAATTAGAGCTAGAGTAATGCAGTATGGAGTTGTTGCTGGATCGCAAGGGATTAAACATCTAATACATTTTTTAGGCATTATTCTTTCGCCATTATTTAGCTTATCAATAAGAGGAGTTTTAATTGCTCTTCCTGGCATACCAACAGGGCTTTTTATGATATAAACATCTTCCTCTGTTGCGTTTACCATCATGTTCTTATAAGCCTCAGAAGCATCGCATTCATGTGTTGCAATAAATCTTGTCGCCATCTGAACTCCAGCAGCTCCCTCATTTACATAATCAGCAACTTCCTTAGAAGTGAAGATACCTCCAGCAACAAACACAGGAATATCGCCATAAGAAGCTGTTTGCTCCTTAACATCCTTTAGGATTTCGGATAGGCTCTTTGCTGTTTCAATCTCGTCAGCCTTAAAGCCTAAATGTCCGCCAGCTTTAGCGCCCTCTATAACAATAAAATCAGGCAGTCTGTTATGTCTTTTCTTCCAAGCTCTGCAAATTGTTGCAGCTCCCTTTCCGCTAGACACAATAGGAGCAACTAACACATCCTCTGGCACTAAGCTAGGAAGGTCTAGTGGAAGGCCAGCGCCTGAAATAATGCAGTCTGCCCCAGCATCAACAACAGTCTTAACTCTGCTAGCATACTCAACACCAGCAACCATAACGTTAACGCCAATAAGGCCGTTTCCGCCAGCGATTTCTTTTGCTTTTTTAATCTCTTCTGTCATAGCTATATGATTAGCTTCTCTGCTGTTTGTCCAAAAGTCTTCTCTCATATATCCAGGGTTTGCATCGGATAAAACTCCCATGCCTCCCTCTTTTGCAACAGCTCCTGCTAAATTACCAAGCGAAATTCCAACGCCCATACCGCCTTGAATGATTGGTATGGAAAGAGTTTTGTTACCAAGTTTCATAATGTTAATTCCTTCTTATTATGTAAAGTTTCTTATATCTATTTAATGCCACTATAATATTTAACTATAGCGGCATTTTATAATCTTTTTATGCTTTGGGTTAACAGATATCATCTAAATGAGTTTATAAAATAGGTTTTATCTGTCGTCCTAGTTGGCATTAAGCAGATTAAGAGTTGCTTTTGCTTCAGAAGCAAGGTTTTCAAAGATAGCGCTTATTGGCAGTATCTCATTTAGCTGTCCAGAAACCTGACCAGCCATTAGTGAGCCTGTTTTAACATCGCCATCAAAAACCGCACGTCTTAAAGAGCCTAAAGTATAGCTTTCTAGCTCATCCTTATCAGCGCCCTCTTTCTCTCTCTTAACGTATGCTTTCGCCATTTGATTTTTTAGAATTCTAACAGGAACGCCAGCTATTCTTCCAGTTACAATAGTGTCACTGTCCTTAGCCTCAATAACTGCCTGCTTGTAATTTTCGTGTATTGGGCATTCCTCGCTTACTAATAAGCAAGTTCCTAGCTGCACACCAACCGCACCTAGTGCTGCTGCTGCTAATAGTTGTTGCCCATTTGCAATGCCGCCAGCTGCAATAACTGGGATATTAAGCGTTGCCACAGCTTGCGGAACAAGAGCCATTGTTGTTAAATCGCCAACATGCCCTCCGCTCTCGCAGCCCTCTGCGATAACTGCATAAGCGCCTAGTTGCTCCATTCTTCTGCCTAGAGTAACTGTTGGAATAACAGGTATAACCTTAATTCCAGCCTCTAGCCATTCTGGCATGTATTTACCAGGATTACCAGCGCCTGTTGTTACTATGCTAATGCCCATCTCAACAACTAGCTTTGCCATATTGTCAATATCAGGATTCATTAACATTAGATTTACACCAAAAGGCTTATCTGTTAGCTCTCTGCAACGATTGATGTTTTCTCTTAAAGACTCTGTGTTCATTCCGCCAGCGCCTATAAGACCTAATCCGCCTGCATTTGAAACTGCTGCTGCAAATTCTCCTGTTGCGATGTTAGCCATTCCGCCTTGTATGAAAGGGTACTTAATTCCCAAAAGCTCATTAAGTTTCATACTATCCTCCTAAAATTACCAAGTAAGCAAAGTGCCGCCGTATGTTAGCCCAGCACCAAAGCCTACACATAGTGTTTTTGTTCCACTTTTTAGCATTCCAGCCTGCCACATTTCTGATAGGGCTAGAGGTATGCTTGCAGCAGATGTATTTCCATAGTTCTGCAAGTTAGTATAGAACTTACTCGCATCAGCTTTCATTTTCTTAATTATGTGGTTTATTATTCTTTGATTAGCTTGATGACAAACAACGTAGTCGATGTCTTCAAGTGTCATTCCGTTTTTGTCTAGTATTTCTTCAATACATTTTGGAGCTATATCAACAGCAAACTTATAAACTTCTGTTCCGTCCATTATTATAGCTGGGTTTTTAGTGTCGCATTTTAACACATCGCTATCGGGACGGCAGCCGCCAACAAAGGAATATTCCTTCTCGGAAAGCTCCACAACTGCGGCAGCTGCACCATCACCAAATAATACACAAGTCGTTCTGTCTTGCATATCCATAACACGAGATATAACCTCGCTTCCGATTACAATGGCATATTTCTTGCTGTTGCCCATTAAAAGCCCTCTGCAAGTGTTTAGACCGTATACAAAGCCTGAGCACGCTGCGTTTAAATCAAAAGCAACCACATCTCCTTGTAGGCCTAGCGTTCCTGCTACACCACAAGCCACTGATGGTGTGAAGTTATCTGGTGTGAATGTGCTAACAATACAAACACCAACTTCATCTTTGCTTATTCCAGCCTCTATTATAGCTTTTTCAGCTGCTTTAGCTGCTAGTTCTAAGTTGCTTTCTGTTTCTGCAAAATATCTTTGCCCTATTCCTGTTCTTGTTGTTATCCACTCATCGTTGGTATCAACAATCTTGGATAGGTCGTCATTGCTGACAACATTATTTGGCAGTGCGTGTCCCATACCAATTATCTTTAATCCGGTCATTTCCATTGTAACCTCCTTCTTGGGTTATTGTTTAAACTAAGCTTGTAGTTCCTCTACACAAGCGATTACATCAGCAACTGTCTTTAGCTCTTTTAGCTTTTCGTCAGCGATAGAGATACCAAACTCCTCTTCAAGAGCCATGTTTAGCTCAACTGCGTCTAGGGAATCTGCGCCTAGATCATCAGATAGAGTTGCCTCCATAGTTACATCTGCCTCATCACAACCTAGTGTATCAACGATTACTTCTTTAACTTTCTCAAATAACATTTCTTATTTCTCCTTTTATTTATATTAAATATTATATTGAATTTTATTTAAACTATTTTAATTAAAATTCTTTAAGTATATTAACAGAGCTTTGCTCAATTGTCAAGCATATTGTTAAGAGTTTAATAGTATTGTCATTGTTTTTTTACTTTTTTACTCCCATTCGACACCTTCCTTCCTATTAATATATATTTCGCATAAGCTTTTATCATATTATCCTATTATGCCCCCCTCCCTCCTTTTTAATCTCTTATTTTATTCTCGCTATTCTTTTTATTCAAACATAAAACATCAAATGACATTGCAAAACCATATATCCTGTCAACGCCTCCATGGTAGGGGATGGCGCTCGACAT
Organism: uncultured Oscillospiraceae bacterium; assembly: GCA_964369265.1. GTDB lineage: Bacteria > Bacillota > Clostridia > Oscillospirales > Ruminococcaceae > DAMCAP01. The sequence goes on along the minus strand of CAYJEV010000062.1, from coordinate 2,750 downwards.
CCCTTGAACTAAAACACATCCACCCCACAAAATTCATAATAACCCCAACGCCAAAATAACCTGTCAATCGTTCCTTGTGGTGGTTGGTTGTGTGCCATTGGGGGATTGCGTGCCGTTATGGCAATTTTTGTGCGACGGTGCGTCGAGCGCCGCACCCTACTATTTGTGGGTCATCAATTTTTGATGGGTTGTCTAAAATGTCAAATGACACTGCTAATTGTAGCGGCGACTAGTAGTCGCCATTTTAGTTTTTCGCTAATCCTCTAGTTTCTTTGCCATCAAGGGTCCATTTCATTGCCTTGATGGGTGGGTTCGGAGAGTGCGCTCCCTTGTTTAGGGGCTAGTTAAGCTTTCACCTTGTCGTCACCTCAAGTTTACTGTGAATTTTTAGGCTTTTGTGCCTGTATTGTTTTTTGATGTGAAAGCTGTTTAGTTTCTTTTTTAAGAATTTCGCTCACTGCGGTGAGCGCCAAAGGGGCAGCCCTTTGATGCTGAAATTTTTTGAAAAAAATTTAGCAAAACTTTCTTTTACTTGTCAGACTGCAAAAAGTTTTGTGTTACAAAGATGCCCATCTCAAGTTTACTGAAAACTTCCTCTTGCATATTTAGTCATGTTATAGTATAATAACTCGGTATGTATATTAAATATACACAAAAATTAAGAAAAAGAAGGATTTTTTATGAAACTAACTAAAAAAATAACTGCCCTGCTTTGCTTAGCTGCAATCTCTGTTTCTGTCTTCGCTGGATGTTCTGAAGACGAAGCTCCAACAAGCTCAGCCGCTGATGCAAATAATGCTGATTTTGTTACAGCTGACAGCTCTGAAGCTGGCGATTCTGCAAACACTTCCGATAGCGACACTCTTGAGGTTGAAGCTCTTGAAGACTACAGCAAATACAACTCATATTCCACACTAAGCGACATCATCTATGAGGTTGATAACTATTTCTATGTTTATGATGCAATAGTTATTCCAGGCGAAACTTTTGAGATCTCCCCAGATTTCATCATTGACGATTACCTAAACCTTATCGGCGATTTAGGCGTTACTTCCAGCGATTATCTAGTTGAATCTGCTGTCGAGTACATAGGGGAAGAGCCAAGCTACAACACAGTTGATGGCACTGTTAAGCCAGCAGCAGATGCTATTTTAGCTGTTATGGATGTTATGTATGAACTGCAAACTTTTGAAAACGAAATGCTATTCGCAGACGAGTTTGACACTGCAAAAGCTCAAGAGTTACACACAAAACTAAACAGCCTATACGATAACTACTACAACACAACTCTTGCTTTCACAGACAGCTTTGATGTTCTAGCAGAAGCAACTGCTCTAAAAGCTATGGAACAACAACTAGCTAACAACGAGCTAATCGTTTACCACAGCAATATGGCACTAGAAATCTTCTTAGATTTTGATGAGATTGTTTGGGCAACAGTCGACGAAAACGGAACTGTTTACCCAGATGCAGCAACTGTTCGTCCTTTAGCTGAGGAAGTTGTGAGCCATCTAGAGAGCCTGCTTGTTGCTCTTAAAGATCCAGATCAAATTTCAAAGGTATACAACCTAAGCGAGGGAACTTTCGCTCAATTTGGCAGCCAAATGTTGACTCCAGAGGCTGTTCAATTAGTAGTTACTTCCTCATACCAAGACTACCTTGACGCTATGAACGCTTTCATTGCTGACTTAGATGCTGGTGTGGACACAACTGATTCTTACTACAAAGCTTACGAGCATATGGAAGTTACTATCGACACATACAACAACTACCTAATCGAAAAAGCTTAATTAAAACTTAATCTTTATAAACTCAAAGTGACATCGCCAAAACTAGCGATGTCACTTTTTTCGTTTTTTTAATTTCGTTATTCTTTTAGTTCAAACATAAAGTTTGTGCACGATGGCGATTTTAGTTTAAGGATATAGAAAGTAGAACGTTATTTTAAGTTTCGTGCAAACGGAATATCGAAAAATACCAAAATGCACCAAACTTTATGCCCCCACCCTCTCGTTGATTTTTGGTACTTTTGTTCAATGACAAAAGTACGAACACAACTAACTAGATGATAATAATGATGTGGAAATGACAAAACAAAAATATATGTCTAGGGGCGCTTCCATGGTAGGGGATGGCGCTCGACATCCCTTGGACTAGACGTCATCTAACGAACAAAATCATATACAACCTCAAAACCAAAATGACCTGTCAATTCTGCGATGTGGTAAATTCGTGCGACGGTGCGTCGAGCGCCGCACCCTACCATTTTTGGGTCATCAACTTTGGTGGGTTGTTTATGGTCATACAAAACTAAAAATGACATCGAGAATTGTAGCGGCGACTATCAGTCGCCATTTTAGTTTTTCACTAAGCCTCTGGTTTTGTTGCCATCAAGGCTCCGCTTTGCTTACTTGATGGGTGGGTACGGCAATTGCGTTCCTTTGTTTTAGGATTTTGGTGAAGCTTTCACCCTGTCGTCATACCAGCTTTTGTTGTGAATGGTATGTTTTGGTGCTTGACTTATTTTGTAGGTGAAAGCTGTTTAGTTTTTTAAGTGTTTCGCTTTCTGCGGAAAGCGCCGAAGGCTCTGCCTCTCGACACCGCAATTTTTTGCAAAAAATTGAGCAAAACTCTCAGTAAACCTGACGGAACACTGCAAATTTACTGCGAAACCCCTTAGTCGTCTTTGCCAAATGTCTTCTCCATGAAAGCTCTAAACTTCTCCATAAATCCTGTTTTCTGCTCATAGT
>CAYJEV010000061.1:5716-10683 GCA_964369265.1 uncultured Oscillospiraceae bacterium | reverse complement strand
GGATACCTAGCTTCTTTGCCTCAGCAACAGCTATCTTTTCCTTGCGTGGGTCAACAACAAAGATTGCGCCAGGAAGCTTGTTCATGTTCTTAATTCCGCCTAGGAACTTCTCTAGCTTCTCAATTTCAAGGTGTAGCTTAACTACTTCCTTCTTTGGTAGACGATCGAATGTTCCATCAATCTCCATAGTGCGAAGTTGTTTTAGTCTTTCGATACGACGACGAATTGTTTTAAAGTTAGTCATCATACCACCAAGCCATCTTGCGTTTACAAAGTGAATACCAGCTCTCTCAGCTTCTTCACGAATGGAATCGCCAGCTTGCTTCTTAGTACCAACGAATAGTACAGTTTCGCCACTTGCAGCAACATCACGAACGAAAGCATAAGCTTCCTCGATCATCTTAACTGTCTTTTGTAGGTCGATAATGTAGATACCGTTTCTCTCTGTGAAGATGTAAGGTGCCATTTTTGGGTTCCATCTTCTTGTTTGGTGACCGAAGTGTACTCCAGCCTCTAGTAGTTGTTTCATTGAAACTACGCCCATTTTAAAATCCTCCTCAGGTTTTTCCTCCGCACTGCCCAGTATTAGTGGGTTTTTCTTTCTTTATGAAAGCACCTTGCACTAAAGGCAGAACGTGTGTTTTTTTATTTGCTGTATAAGTATATCATATCACAGACAATAATGCAAGCATTATTTCATCAAAATTTCTATGAATTTTTGATGAAATTGTCTATGTTTTGCGGTTGCCATTTTTGGCGAGCAAAACGGACATCAAAATCGCCCCTGCGAGGTATATGATAATCTTTTTAAGATTATTATATCAAAAATTCAGAGAATTTTTTAAAAAATTGTCCATGTTTTGTGGTTGTTACTTGTGGCGAGCAGAACGGACCTCAAAATCGCCCCTGGTAGTAATATAATGAATAAACAAAAATTTATTATGTAAATTGCTATCTAATAAGGATTGCGCTTTCTTCTATGTGGGGAGTAATCAATATTTACCAGAATGCTATCCTCTCCAATAACTTGAATATCGCTCCATCTAATAATTATATCCTTATGCCTTCCAAACAGCCCAAAGCATTTAAACTTTCCAAAAATCACAAGCGAACAAATAGTGGCTGTGTTAAGATTAATTTCAAAATCTCCAACTATTCCTATCCTTGTTCCGTTTCTAACATTTATAACATCTTTACATCTTAAATCATTTGCTCTGCAATACATCAATCCACCCCCTTTATGCTATTATATGCAAAGAGTGTGTTTTGGTGTAAATACAAAATTCCCAGACACCGAAGTGTCTGGGAAAATATAGTAGAAATTACTCGTTAACGCCGATTACAACGCCTGAACCTACTGTTCTACCACCCTCACGGATAGCGAAACGTAGACCATTCTCGATAGCGATAGGAGTGATTAGCTCAACATCCATTTCGATGTTATCGCCAGGCATACACATCTCTACACCGTTATCTAGAGCAACAACACCAGTAACGTCAGTTGTTCTGAAGTAGAACTGTGGTCTGTAGTTGTTGAAGAAAGGAGTATGACGGCCGCCCTCAGATTGCTTTAGTACGTATACTTGGCCTCTGAACTTAGTGTGTGGCTTAATGGAGCCTGGCTTACAAAGAACTTGACCTCTTTCGATTTCAGATCTTTGAACACCACGAAGTAGAGCACCGATATTGTCACCAGCCTCAGCGTAATCAAGAAGCTTTCTGAACATCTCGATACCTGTGATAACAACTTTTCTGCTCTCTTCAGCTAGACCAACGATCTCGATCTCGTCGGATAGCTTAACTTGGCCTCTCTCAACTCTACCAGTTGCAACAGTACCACGACCAGTGATTGTGAATACGTCCTCAACAGGCATTAGGAATGGAAGATCAGCTTTTCTCTCAGGAGTTGGGATGTAAGCGTCAACTTGATCCATTAGCTCAATGATTGGAGCGTAAGCAGCATGGGAGATATCGTCTGGAGCTTCAAGAGCTTGCAGTGCAGAACCCTTAACAACTGGGATATCATCGCCTGGGAAGTCATAAGAGGATAGTAGCTCTCTGATTTCCATCTCTACTAGCTCTAGTAGCTCTTCGTCATCAACTTGGTCAACCTTGTTCATGAATACAACGATGTAAGGAACGCCAACCTGACGGGAAAGTAGGATATGCTCTCTTGTTTGAGGCATTGGGCCGTCAGCAGAAGATACAACTAGGATAGCGCCGTCCATTTGAGCAGCACCAGTGATCATGTTCTTAACGTAGTCAGCATGTCCTGGGCAGTCAACGTGAGCGTAGTGACGAGTATCTGTCTCGTACTCAACGTGAGCAGTATTGATTGTAATACCTCTCTCTCTCTCCTCAGGTGCCTTGTCGATCATGTCGTAAGCAGCGTACTCAGCTTGACCCTTCATACCAAGAGTCTTAGTGATAGCAGCAGTTAAGCTTGTTTTACCATGGTCAACGTGTCCGATTGTTCCGATATTAACGTGTGGCTTATTTCTTTCAAATTTAGCCTTAGCCATAGGAAAATCCTCCCTTAAAATTAATATTTTTTATTTTTGGTCGTCACAAATATATTTTAGCAATATTGCGACGTAAAATCAATAGTTTTTTTAGAAAATTTCAGTAAAAACTAAGCGTTCTTAGCTCTTTCGCTGATAATCTTCTCAGAAATGGACTTAGGCACTTCAATATAGTGACTTGGTTCCATTGAATAGTTACCACGACCTTGAGATTTTGAACGTAGGTCAGTTGAATAACCGAACATCTCAGATAGAGGAACAAATGCAGTAATCTCTTGCGCACCGAAGTTAGCAGTCATACCTTGGATTTGTCCACGACGAGAGTTAAGGTCACCCATAACATCGCCCATGTACTCATCTGGTACGTTTACAACAACCTTCATGATAGGCTCAAGGATTTGAGGAACAGCCTTTCTACAAGCCTCCTTAAACGCCATAGAAGCAGCGATCTTAAACGCCATTTCAGAGGAGTCAACTTCATGGTAAGATCCATCATATAGAGTTACCTTAACGTCAACTACTTGATAGCCAGCAAGAACACCAACAGCCATTGCACCTTGGATACCTTGATCGATTGGTCCAATGTATTCCTTAGGAATAGAACCACCAACAACTTGGTTGATGAACTCATAACCCTTACCAGACTCATTTGGCTCAACCTTGATCTTAACGTGACCGTATTGACCCTTACCACCAGACTGACGAGAGTACTTGTGGTCAACGTCTGCTAGCTTGCTAATTGTTTCTTTGTAAGCAACTTGTGGTCTACCAACATTTGCTTCAACTCTGAACTCTCTTAGCATTCTATCAACGATGATCTCAAGGTGAAGCTCACCCATTCCAGCGATGATTGTTTGTCCAGTTTCTTCATCAGTGTAAGTCTTGAAAGTTGGATCTTCTTCTGCAAGCTTTGCAAGAGCTAGACCCATCTTCTCTTGACCAGCCTTCGTTTTTGGCTCAATAGCAACACGAATAACTGGCTCTGGGAAGTCCATAGACTCAAGAATAACTGGATGCTTTGGATCACATAGTGTGTCACCAGTTGTTGTATTTTTTAGACCAACCGCAGCAGCGATATCACCTGCATAACAAGTTTCGATATCTTGTCTGTGGTTAGCATGCATTTGTAGAAGTCTACCCATTCTCTCTGTATTGCTCTTAGTTGAGTTTAGTACAGAAGAACCTGCATTTACAGAACCAGAGTAAACTCTGAAGAAGCAAATCTTACCAACATATGGGTCAGTTGCGATCTTAAATGCAAGAGCAGAGAAAGGCTCAGAATCGGAAGAAGGTCTTGTTGTCTCTTCTTCTGTATCTGGGTTTACACCCTTGATAGCTTCGATGTCTGTTGGAGCAGGCATGTAGTCAATAACTGCATCAAGCAGCTTTTGAACGCCCTTGTTTCTGTAGGAAGTTCCACATAGCACTGGAATCATAGTGTTGTTTAGAGTTGCAGTACGGATAGCCGTCTTCATCTCTTCCATTGTGAAAGCCTCATCGTTTAGGAATTTCTCCATTAACGCTTCATCAGTTTCAGCAATACACTCCATTAGTGCTAGTCTATATTCCTCAGCCTTATCTTCCATTTCAGCAGGGATATCTTCAACTCTTACGTCTTCGCCCTTATCATCATAGTAGATATAAGCCTTCATCTCTAATAGGTCAATAATGCCCTTAAAGAATTGCTCCTCGCCGATTGGTAGCTGAATTGGAACAGCATTACACTTTAGGCGCTTTAGCATCATGTCAACAACATTATAGAAGTTAGCCCCCATAATGTCCATCTTGTTAACATATGCCATTCTTGGTACTTTGTATTTGTCAGCCTGTCTCCAAACGGTTTCAGACTGTGGCTCAACTCCACCCTTAGCGCAGAATACTGTAACAGAACCGTCAAGTACTCTTAATGAACGCTCAACCTCAACAGTAAAGTCAACGTGTCCTGGGGTGTCGATAATATTAATACGGTGATCATGCCATTTACAAGTTGTAGCAGCGGAAGTAATTGTGATACCTCTCTCTTGCTCTTGAGCCATCCAGTCCATTGTTGCAGAACCGTCATGAGTCTCACCAATCTTGTGTGTTCTACCAGTGTAGTATAGTATACGCTCGGTAGTGGTTGTCTTTCCTGCGTCAATATGAGCCATTATGCCGATATTACGGGTTAATTCTAATGCGACGTCCCTAGGCATAGCGTCCTCCTTATTGTTTTAAAATTAGAATCTGTAATGTGCGAATGCTCTGTTAGCATCAGCCATCTTATGAGTATCGTCACGCTTCTTGCAAGCGCCACCAACACTATTTAGAGCATCCATGATCTCGCCAGCAAGTCTTTCTTGCATAGTTCTTTCAGAACGCTTTCTGGAGTAGCTTGTTAGCCATCTTAGACCTAAAGTTTGCTTTCTTGCTGGTCTAACCTCCATTGGTACTTGGTAAGTTGCTCCA
>CAYJEV010000061.1:0-5706 GCA_964369265.1 uncultured Oscillospiraceae bacterium | reverse complement strand
CGAGCCTTAACCTCTAGTACTGGCATGATGTTCTCAAGAGCTTCCTCGAAAGCCTCAAGACCCTCCTTGCCTGTTTTCTCCTTAACAATGTCAAATGCACCGTAAACGATCTTCTGAGCTACACCCTTCTTACCGTCGTACATTATACTGTTTACTAGTCGTGTTACCATCTTGGATCCGTATACTGGATCTGGAAGAACATCACGCTTAGCTATATTACCTCTTCTTGGCACTTCTCTTCCCTCCTTCATAAATTTTTAATGAATTCATCGGTACTCGAAAAAAACCGGTTTCTTCGCGGCACCATGCAGAGGTTGTTATCTTTGGATTTGTTAGAGCCTTCTTTACAAACGCAAAGCCCATCTCTAACTTCTCCTCTATATTAAACACACTACATGTGGCGGAATATTTCATTAGTTTACTAATTACTTACCAGTCTTTCCAGCTGCACCGGCCTTCGGCATTTTTGCACCGTACTTAGAACGGCTCTGCATTCTTTTCGCAACGCCTTGTGTATCAAGTGTACCACGGATAATGTGGTAACGCACACCTGGAAGGTCTCTTACTCTACCGCCGCGGATAAGAACAACGGAGTGTTCTTGTAAGTTATGACCGATACCTGGAATGTAAGCTGTAGCCTCGATTCCGTTGGAAAGTCTTACTCTCGCTATCTTTCTAAGTGCTGAGTTAGGTTTCTTTGGAGTTTGTGTTCTGATTGCAGTACATACTCCTCTTTTCTGTGGTGCACTTTGATTGATTGCAACTCTCTTCTTAGAGTTCCATCCCTTTTGTAGCGCTGGAGCTGTTGACTTTTGTTCCTTTACCTCGCGTCCCTTACGTACAAGCTGATTAAAAGTTGGCATATCGCACCTCCTTCTTCATTATTTTGTAGTAGCCACTGCCACTCAATAAATTATTATAATAGTTTTGTATTTAGTTGTCAATATAATTTTGTCAAGTTTATAGAAAAATTTGATATTTTTTTGGGTATTATGTGTAGCATACAAATACTGTTATTTCTCCTACACTTTTTAGCCAAAAAAAGCTATATTTATGATATCTCTGTTGTATCAATTCCATAACTCTGCACAACTTCCAATTCCTTGCTTTTCATGATATCTCTCGCTGTTACTATTAATCCGCCATCAAAGTCAATATCAACACCAAACTTTTTGTATGCATACCATACAATATAGAAGCAATGTCCCTTAAATTCCTTATCTTCATCATATGGGAGAATATCGCTCAAAATACTATATTTTTTATTAACAAGCTCTCTTTTGGCAAACTCCGAAACTTCATATCTCTCATCTTCGTCTAACTCTTTTGCCCTTAAAACAACAAAGTTAGAGTATCGCTTCCAGTTATCTAAACTGTTAATGCTTGAGGTTTGCCCTAACATTGCAGATTCAAGCAGTTTAAGCTCTCCCTCCACTTCCACAACTATGCCAGCATGTCCATGTCGCCATCCCATTGAATAAGTTGAGGTTGTCACTAATATATCACCAGGCTCAAGCCCTATAAAATCAGGTTTTTGACCATAGGCTATATCTTCGCAAGTAAATCTTCCTATCATTGCTGTTGGTATGACTGTCGCCTTAGAAAACGTTGCGTTTTGAAGCTCTTCTAATATTGTCAGTCCGTTGTAGCTATCTATTACCTCATTAACCCCCAAAGCACCAAGGCCTGTTTGGCTATAGATTAGCTGATAATCGCTTTCCTCTAGGCTCTCTTTGAAGTAATATCTCTCTAAATCAATTTTATCATAACTTGGAACAAAATGAGTGTTGGTCATATAGGCTGCAAATGCTTGCGGTGCTGATATGCATGTTAATATAATAATCGTAGGCAAGCCTAGTATACCTAAAGTTAGTTTCATTAAAATTTTTATCATCACTGCACCTCCAATATATTAGTATTGCAAAACTATCAAACTTTTATACAATATATCCCAGCAACAAAATTTTGTAAAGGTAACTTGACATCAACTTAAAACTATGCTACAATGAACTTGTAAAGATAACTTTACATTTCGAGAGGAGGTTAGTATTATTGGAAAACAGAGTTGAAGAGCTTAGAAAGCAAAACGGCATTAGCCAAGAGGCTTTTGCAAAAGCGATGAGGGTTTCAAGGCAGACAATAAGTTCAATTGAAAATGGAAAATACAACCCCTCCCTAGAGCTTGCTTTTACAATCGCTGATTATTTCAAGCTTAGTATTGAAGAAATTTTTATTTTTAGAAAAGAGGGTTAGCTATAAATGAGCAAAATACATAAATCAACAATTATTCTTGCGATAATAATGCTGGTGTCACACAGGGGAATAGATGCTATTTTTGTCAGATACTTTGCAGAGTGGAATGAACAAATGGGAATCCTTGCTTTTATTTTCAATATAATCTTAACGGCAATAATAGGCTTTGCGTTTGCACTACTCACTAAAGATAAAGCGATTAAATCAGGCGATGTTATGGATAATATTGATGAAATTGAAGTTAAAGACGAGCGAAATGTAATGCTACGAACCCAAGCTGGGTTATCTATGTGGAGAATAAATTTATTCCTTTTACTTGCACTACTACTTTTAATGATAACCTTAAAAATACCTGTTGCTGCTTGGTGTATACTTCTGCTAATAATTATCAATTTGATCGGATTTTTTGTTTGCTTTGATAGAGAAGATAAGAAAAATTAAACATCCCAGATGACTATGCCACCAGTTTTAAAGCAATAAACCAAAATACTTACAATAAAGGAGAATAGTTATGATGAAAAATCAATTTAAATTAGGCATTATCTATTTACTATTAGGCGCATTCTTTATTTGTCTATGCTTCGCATTTCCAGAAGTTGGCCTATTCTATGGGCTTGCTGGAGCTTCTATCGGTCCTGGCATTATGATGGTTTACAAACACAGATACTGGAGCAAAAGACCAACGGAATATGAGGAGATGATTGAAAATCAAAACATAGAGCTAAACGATGAAAGAAAAGAGATGATTAGGGGCAAGGCTGCTAGAGTTTCAATTTTAATCATTTGGAGTTTTCTATCGCTTCTAATTATCACTGCGGCTTTTTTAGGTGAGTTTCAGGTTATTTCAGAAGAGATTTCAAAATTCGCAGTTCAGAGCATGGCAGCTTTTATGGTGCTATTCTATCTAGTTCCGTATTTCACTTACAAATACCTAAGCAAAAAATTCTAAAAAAGCATAAAACTCCCCTTTGACCATATTTTAAGTCAAAGGGGAGCTATTTTAGTTATTATTTAGCTAGGTTTTTAACTGTGTGGTATAGTAAAGCAGCACCATAGCCTGTTGCGCCCTTAGAGTATAAGCCATCAACAGCAGACACCCAGTTCACAGAAGCGATATCGATGTGTAAGAAAGGTTTGTCTTCAGCAAACTTCTCAACAAACATTCCGCCAAGCGCTGTACCAGCTCCTTGTGTGCCTCCTAAGTTTACATTCTTTAAATCTGCAACATCAGATTCAAGGGCAAAGCTTAGTTCTCTATCAAAATCTAATCTCCACACCTTCTCGCAAGCAGATACTCCAGCCTCTGTTACTGCCTTTAGCAGATCTTCATCATCTGTTAAAATAGCAGAGGATTTTGAACCAACAGCATAAGAAGCAGCGCCTGTTAATGTTGCGATGTCAATAACAATGTCAGCCTTTTCTTCTCTAATTGCATATGTCACAGCATCGGCTAAAGTTAGACGACCTTCTGCATCTGTGTTAAGCACTTCGATTGTCTTTCCAGACATAGAAGTAACCACATCACCAGCAACATACGCTTCAGAGTTAATCATATTCTTGCAAGCAGCAACAACAACTGTTACATTAGCCTTAAGCTTTTGAGAAGCAATTGCAGTCATTGCGCCTATAACAGCAGCAGAACCGCCCATATCGCCATGCATTGTGTACATGTTTGATTTGATGTTATAACCGCCGCTATCAAACATCAAGCCCTTACCAACTAAAGCAATGTTCTTGTCGCTATTTGGGTTGCCTTCATATCTCATAACAATAACTACAGGCTCGTCAGTTGAGCCTTGAGCTACTGCTAAAAATGTATTCATTCCAAGCTTTGCAGCCTCATCTTTTGAAAGGATGATAGTTTTAACGCCATATTCCTCCCCTAAATTAGCAGCTTCCTTCGCTAGACGAACTGGTGTCATATATCTTTGTGGTTGGTTTACAAGCTCTCTTGCGATAGTTGTTGCCTTAGAAATCGCCTTTGCCTCTTCCATAATATCAGAAGCATCTTTTTCTAATACAAACTCAACTGCCTCAAAGCTCTTATCTTTAGAGGAGGATTTGTAGTAGTTAAAATCATAGTTTACAAGAGTTGGCACGCTCATTAGGGCAGTTAGCATTTTATCGCAGTTTGCAAACTTTTCATCCATATAAACAGCAACTTTTTTAATTTCTTTCTTTTGAATCTCTCTTAGAACTTTTCCAAATAAAAGCTGTACTGCACGAGGTGTTAGCTTATCCATTTTGTCAATAGAAACTACACCAACTGCATTTAATGCATCACTAGAAATATTGTCTAAAACTAATGTTGTATTTTTCCCCTCAGCTATCTTGTTAGATTTTTTTGCTAGGCTAATAATAGATTTAACAGACTCAGGCGCATTTGAAGGGACAACACCCTCAACCATCAATACAACACTACTAAGTAGTGAGCTATTTTTAACTATATTCATCTTTCTACCTCCAAAATTTTTGTTAAGTATTATTTTAACAGATTAGTGTAATTTTTTCCATAGTTTTTTGGAAAGTTTTCAAGATTTTCTTAATATATTTATAATGAGGTTTTCAAAACCTATTATAAATTGGTCATGTGGGCATTCCATTGCCCACGACCTTCTAAATCGTCCCTGCGAGGAATAGTAAAAAATGAAGAATGAAAAGTGAAAAGCTAATGTATCTTCGTGGTGGGTTGAAAATTGTAAGTTATATCAAGGCTTCAAGCCGACTGCAAGTCGTTTAAAACATCGCAAAGCACACCATAACTCTTCACTATTCACTTTTACCTTTTCACTTAAAAATCGCAGCGGAGTGGAAATTGTTTATATCACAACTATATTTTTGGAGGGTACTATGAAAAAAATCTGTGTAACTGCTGTATTCTTAATGTCAATTTTAATGTCAGGATGTAGCGAAGCATTCACAAACACAAATCCAATCGCTGAAATGCTTATGACATCGTCCTACAAAGCAAGCGGCATCATGACTGTTGGAAGCAAAAGCTACAACCTCAATTTAAGCCACACCCCAGAGCTTGACACAATGAGCATAACAAGCGAAAACATTAACACAGCAATAGTCTATAAGCTTGACAGCCAAAATCTAACCATTTCAAACAACGGCGAAAATGAAGTAATAATGCCTATCGGAGAGATGACAAGCAAATCTTTACCGCACATTATTTTTGATAGCCTTGATAAAATGGCTAACAGCACAGCTACATCAGAGAAGGAATCTTTCTCCCTCTCCTCACTTTTTAACAAGGATAACAGCGAAACCGAAGACCCATTAAAGGTGCATGAGCTAATTTTACAAGATGTTGGCATATTAACTGCTGACAAAGACAAAAACCTAACATCACTAACTCTCCCCTCCAAAGAAATAGTCATAACTTTTAATGAGTTTGCCTTAGCATAATCTCTTTGAATTTTGCTGCTTCTCTTCAATAACAAAAGT
>CAYJEV010000060.1:0-10956 GCA_964369265.1 uncultured Oscillospiraceae bacterium | reverse complement strand
ATAGTGTGCCATCTTTAATTAAATATACATTTTCTGTTTCTTCATTTTCTTTTATTTCAAACTCCAAAACATCTCTGTAAAACCTAATCATCGTAGGCATATCCTTTACAAAAATTCCAAATCCATCTAACTTCATTTTATACCTCGCAAATTATAAATAATCTCATAGAGATTATTATATCATTAAATTATAAATAATCAAACAATTTATTGACAATATTTCTGAAAATTGTTATACTTACTTTCAGAAAATAACTAAAAGGAGGACGCATTATGTCTTTTGATTCACTTATCAGTCGTATCATCCAAACTAAAAACCCTTCTGTAGTTGGTCTTGATCCAACACCAGACTATATCCCAACTCATATAAAAGAACAAGCTTTTAAAGAATATGGGAAAAACCTTGAGGGTATTTCAGCCGCTGTTACTAGATTTAACAAAGAGATTATTGACGAAATCTATGATATCGTTCCAGCAATTAAGCCTCAATATGCTTACTATGAAGCCTTTGGTTATCATGGAATGAAAGCTCTTGATGATACTATTAAGTATGCAAAAAGCAAGGGAATGCATGTTATCGCCGATGCAAAGAGAAACGATATTGGTTCAACAATGACAGCATATGCTAAGGCTCATATTGGCCTAACTGAAGTTGATGGCGAGATGTTTGAGGCTTTTGGTGCTGACTCACTTACTGTCAATGGCTATCTTGGCACAGACGGCATTGCTCCTCTAATAGATGTTTGCAAACAACACGACAAGGGAATTTTTGTTTTAGTTAAAACATCAAATCCGTCTTCTGGCGAATTTCAAGATAAGCTAATAGAAGGCAAAACTCTTTACTCTAATATGGGCGAGGCTTGCGAAAATTGGGGCAAAGAAACTATTGGCGAATTTGGCTATTCTGCTGTTGGCGCTGTTGTCGGCGCAACATACCCAGAACAGCTATCCGAGCTTAGAAAGGCAATGCCAACAACCTTCTTCCTTGTGCCAGGATATGGCGCTCAAGGCGGAGGAGCAACTGATGTAATAGGCGCATTTGACAGCAAAGGTCTTGGAGCTATAATCAACTCCTCAAGAGGAATTATAACAGCTTGGAAAAAATCTCCTCACTCCCCTGAAAATCATGCAAAAGCAGCAAGAGAAGCTGCTATCCTAATGCGTGATGATATTACAAAGCATATCAATTTATAATTAGCTTTTAGTATATTAGATTACTAATCTGCTAAAACATGCAATAAAACCCCTCTTCACGAGGGGTTTTTCTCATTTGCAATTATTTTATTAACTAACCTAGCTCATTTTTATCATTTAAATTTTCGCCTGTTAATAGCTCTAATAATAAACTATAAGAAACGGCTGGGTCGTCCAAAAATCTGTCCTTCATTAAGTTGCAGACATCTAAAGTTGGCGCAAACAGTGTCAACTTCATTAAATCAGTGCCGACATCTGGGATGGTTAAAGTGACAGTATAGCCATCTTCCACCTCTTCTATCAACACCTTATTCTCAACCTGTATGCGGCTTTTCAAAAGGCAACTTTGAACAGCATTCAAGCTTCGCTCCCTTATCGTTACTGGAATATCGCTAGCGAAAGTAACAGCTGTCTTAACGCCTAAATCCGTTAGCTTTAATACCTGTTCATTATCTCTTGAGGATATATATTCAATATGCCCAGAGGAATGAAGCCTGCTAAGCCCTTGAGCAAACTCAAAATAATTAACCAACCCATCAGACTGAAGGGCATAGTTTAGTTTATCAAAAGTTATTTCAGAGGAACTCTTCTCTAGCTCATTAAGTATGTAACAGATTACCATTCTAAGCTCCCCAGAGGAATTTATGCCACCAGGTTTATTTCCTTTTGTGAAAATATCTTCCATTACTACCTCCTTTATGCTAGAAAATTCTTATCAGCGATAAGCTTAACTACTCTTTTAGTAAAGTAATCTAACAGCTCCTTAGCCCTTTCTTTAGGCACTGCGGAAATTCCCTCAGCAGAGCTAACAGCCTCGCCAATACCTATATGATAATATAGAGATAAGTCTCCGCTACTAACTATATAGTCCCAAGCCTTAGCATCAAGAAGCTCTATCTTAGAGTAATACTCGGCGATAATTGTATTTAAAACAATGTTATTCTTTATATTCTCTTTAAGAAGCGTCACAACTAAATACAATGAAAATGCAAGTGCTTTATTATGGTTAGCTTCGGTTATAATACTTGTGTTAGCGATTGTTTCCTCCGCAAGCTCGCTGCCTAAAAGATAGGCTTTGTGTATGTTTCCGCTTTTTTTATGAAAAATATAATCTAGTGTTATATCTTCGGCGATTCTTTCCTCATGGCTTAACACCTTAGATATGTTTTTTGGGGCTATCTTAACATCTTTATCCACTAAAACTCCCCCTTCTCATATTTATGAGCTAGCTAGAGCAGCCTCTAAAGCAAGAGTTAGTTGGTCTGGGCAGGAAGTTGGCTTTCCACCACAACATACTCCCTTAAGCTCCTTAACAACATCTTCTGGCTTTCTTCCCTCAACTAGCTTTGAAATTCCAAGCAGATTTCCAGGGCATCCCCCTAAAAACTCAACCTTGTTTATAATTCCATCATTTAATTCAACTGTGATTTGTCTTGCACAAATGCCAGTTGGTGTGTAGTTAATAGTCATTTTGTTCTCCCTTTGTAAAAATAGTATTCTTTATCATTGCTGACTAGGGTGACCGATATATTCCGAACCAGCCCATAATAAACAGATTCGGATTGTATCTGTAATCCTATTATATAATATAACTTTTTTGCAGGTTTTTCAATAGATAAATTGTATTATTTTAATGTTTTATTTGAAAGCATTATCACTATTCACTTATCAAAACAAAGAATTAACCAAAATTAAAAAGCATTTGCAATTTTATCTAACTGCAAATGCTTTTAGTACATACTAATTTTTTCTTATATCATAAATAGATACTAACTCTTTTTTATGACTTGGTACAATTTGATTTTCATAAGCCTTCTGATAAGTCTTGAAAACAGTTTCATCTTCTACAGTTTTTGCAGATACTTTTTTCTGTGCATTTATCGGCACACTTGAATTTTCGCCAGCCACTAAAAGTGAACCATCATTTTGCGTAAAAGCAATGAAAATATAGTCTTCATCCTCTTTAGGATAAAAGTCATTTTCAAAAGCTAAAAATGCATGCCTATCAAAAGCAATTCCGCCTTGTTTATAAACTATTATTGTTTCATCAGTTATAAGTTCACCCTTGATATTTTCAGTTACTTGCACTGTGTACTGCATATATGGTGTACCTGTAAACTTAGGCAATCCTATAAAGTTGTCGACAAAAAGACTATTCCTATACTCAATCTTGTCAACTGAAACAACATGACCAGCAAATACATAATCTGCTTTACCTACTACTGCTTTATTATCTTTTACATCAACAACATAACTAGGGCGCATAGTTGAAACAGGCAATTTATCTAAATTCATAACTTGGATTGCTATATTTTCCATATAAAATATATTTCCATATAAAACCACAGCATACAATACTATAAAAGCAAGCAATGTGACAAACGTATATAAAATATACTTTTTGTTTACTCTTTTAATCATATACAATCCCTCCTTTTAATAGTTATCATAAGCTGCATCATATGAAGCTTTATCTGTTGTACTTAGTGTTGTTTTATTAGATACTGCATAATACATTACATTACCAGATGGGGAATGCTCTAATCCTAATACATGACCAAGCTCGTGTATAGAAACATTTCTTTTTTGTGTTGTTGTAAGTGTATTCATATTATCTGTATAATACTCATGTTTTCCTAATTCATAAGCTGCCGCTGCAGTGTTAGCAGCTAAAGTGCTGTTTTGTGGATAATCACTAATTGAGAAATCTTTTATAGTAAAATTAGTATCTTTCCTAATCACTCCACTTTTATAATTATTTCACACTCTTACACCATATAAAAATTCATCCATATATTGTGTTGTTCCTGCATAATCGCTATGTTTTCCACTATCTACTAAATCCCAACTTTGCAAATAAACTGTTGCCGCAGATGAATTGATGCTCATCCCAAAAACCAAGCCTAAAGTTAAACATATCAAAAAACATTTTCTCATAAAAACCACCCCTTTTAATATTATCTAGCTAGATTAATTATATTGTATTATATTGTATCAAAAAAAAGCAATTGACATTTTAGATGATAATTTTAGTAAAAAATATTAGTTCTGACAAAGGCTGAACATAAGTTTAATCGTGGTGCTTTAGCAAGCACATTTGATACAATATCTTGTTATCATACACCCAAAATTAAAAAGCATTTGCAATTTTGTTTAACTGCAAATGCTTTTATTTAACTTATTTACTAGCAACAGCTCTAATGTCGCAAATCCTTAGGAAATCCTCTTCTACTAGCTCAAAGCTGAACTCAACATTATGCTCAAGCTTAGCGGTTAGCTTCATGCCTTCCCAGAAAAACTCTGTTCCGTTCCATTTTAATAAGGATTCTAAAAAGATTTTATGGTCAAGCTCAAGATTAGAAATGCTGCTTGTCACTGTGTTGATTAAATCTAGTCCATCAATAGGCTTAAACACCTCTTTTGGCAGATTTTTAACAGCCATGAACACAGCTCCACCATCATGATGTCCGCCATAATATGCAACATCCTCATACATAGCAATAACTGCTGAGGCTAGAAGATGTCCGTTGTGTGTGTCGCTAAGATCAAAAGAAGCTGTTGTAAAAGGCAGAAGATTATGTTTTTCGCCAAAAGCCTTAACTTCATTTGCTATCTTAACCATTGGTTCTGGGAAGCCGTTTATATTTTCCCAACCCCAAAGCCAGCTGTCAGAATGATTTGATTCGCTTCCAATAAATTCAACATCAAACTCATCTTCACCAAAATATATCTTTCCAGTGCTAAAGTCAACATTCCAGCCGCGACCTTTAACAACATCTCTGCCAAACGCTGTTTGAATTGCCATTGCCTTCCCATAGCTAGCAGATACCACCTCATACCAATCGGACTTGTTAATATTATCAAAATTCGCCATTTTTAGCTCTCTGTCTGCCATTCTCTTATCTCCCTTAATATAATATTATGTTTTTATTTAATAAAGTTAATATAACATATTTAGTATATTTTTGCAAATAAAAATGGTCTGATAAACAGACCATTTTATGTAATAAGTTATTATTTATTAGCCTTGAACTAGAGCTAAAACCTCTGCTGGAGCATAAACACCTGCACCAGGACCGATTGGAAGATTTAGCATTGTCCAGCCAATGAATAGGATGATCCAAACGATTAACGCACCCATTGAGTGAGGGAATAGGTTACCGATTAGAGTACCTAGCTTACAATCCTTGTCATACTTCTCGTTAACGATAGATAGTGACATGAATAGGTATGCTGACATTGGGGAAAGTATGTTTGTAGAGGAGTCACCTATACGATAAGCAAGCTGAGTGTATGCTGGATCGTAGCCTAGTAGTAGGAACATAGGAACAAAGATAGGAGCAAGAATTGTCCATTTAGCACTTCCTGAGCTCATTAGTAGGTTGATTGTAGTTACAAGTAAAATAAATAGAACGAATAGAGGCATTCCTGTTAGACCAGCAGCTTCTAGTCCGTTAGCACCAGCGATTGCAATGATTGTTCCAAGCTTAGTCCAGCTGAATAGAGCGATGAACTGAGAGGAAGCAAATGCGAATACGATGAAGCTTGCCATTGTAGCAATTCTCTTAGTTAGGGCTTTTGGAATATCTTTCTCGGACTTAATGTAGCCAATAGAGATACCATAAGCGATACCACAAGTCATGAACATACCAAATAGGATTGGAATTAGTCCAGATAGGAAAGGAGAGCTTAGGATGCTTCCAGTTTCTTGATTTAGAAGAACACCACTAATTAGTCCCCAAGCGATGATAGCAGCATAAACTAGGAAAGCAAGACCAGCTTTACCAAGAGCTTTGCCCTCTTCGGATGTGATGCCAGCAGCCTCTTTTGCAGCATTTCCTTTGTATTCGCCAAGACGTGGCTCAACAATTCTTGTGCTTACAAGACCGAACACAACGCTTAGTACGAATGTGGAAACGATCATGAAGAACCAGTTACATACAACCTCAACATTGTAAACACCAACACCTAAGAAACCATCTAGTACGCTGTTTGTGATACCTTGTAGAAGTGAGTCAGTACCTGCGATAAATAGGTTAGCAGAGAAACCAGCATTTGTACCAGCGTATCCACAGATAACACCAGCGATTGGGTTCTTACCAACACTTAAAAATAGCATTGCAGCTATAGGAGGGATAACAACTGAAGCTGAGTCAGATGCTAAGTTACCAATGATACCAACAAATGCAACCACATATGGCACAAGAGCTGGAGGAACATTAGACATTGACTTTCTTAGAAGAGCAGAAACCAGTCCTACTTCCTCACATAGACCTATACCTAGTGTCATAACTAGAACTAGACCTAATGGCGCAAAGCCTGTGAAGTTCTTAATTAGGTTAGATAATAACCAATAAAGACCATCTTGTGAAAAGAAGTTGTTTGGTGTTACCATTTCGCCTGTAGCTGGATGCTCAAGCGCAACACCAGTCATTGTCATAATCAAAGCTATAATAGCTGTGATGATGAAAAGCGAAACGAACAGTGTGAAAGGGGATGGTAGTTTGTTTGCACCTTTCTCGATAGCAGAGATAAAGCGATCTAAAAAGCTTTTCTTTGCTTGTGCGGGATTGTTACTCATAAATTTACCTCCAAAGTATTATAATACAGCGCCTGCTGTTAGGGACTAGTTCTTAGAGCCTATTGCTCTTGGCTTAACACCCTTTGGTATTGGACACTTGTATGGTCCGCCAGTTTTCTTCTTATGCTCAGCCTTCGCCTCTTCAATAATGCTTGGATCTTCAATCATATCAATTATAGCAGCAGCCATAACCTTGCCAGCCTTAACCACACCCTTGTGTGCAATTGAAGTTTTGTTTGAAGATGTAAACTGCCAGCTATGTCCCGGAACAGCAGATGGAGCAGTTACAACGTTTATTTGAGCTGTTGGACACACCCAGCTAACATCACCAACATCGGTAGATCCTGCCATTGTTGCATCAGAGCTTGCAAACGGCATTAAGAAATCGTTAAGCACTTTTCCCTCAGCCATCTTTTCTTTAAGCATATCATATCCTTCAGGACTCATAACTTTAAGTTGTGCTGGTGGATCAGAAGTTGGATTTTCATATGATTCAACCATCTTCTTGGCATACGCCTCTTCCTCAGCAGTATATGCATCAACACCAATCTCCTCAAAGTTCTTATAAAGAACCTTTTCAAGCACTGTGCTTGGGATTGTGTTTGAACATGCCTTCATAAAGTCAATTTCCATTGTTGTGCCTGTCATAAGAGCAGCGCCTCTTGCAATGTCATGTACCCTCTCAACAAGTTCCTCAACTTGGTCATTTCTTTGTGATCTAATCAGATAAAGTACCTCAGCTTTTGGCTGAACAACATTTGGTGAATAACCGCCAGTATCAGTTATAGCATAATGTACTCTTGCTGAGTCCACCATATGTTCCCTTAAAAACTGCACACCAACATTCATTAACTCAACAGCATCAAGAGCTGATCTTCCTAAATGCGGAGCACCAGCAGCATGAGCTGAAACACCTTTAAACTTATATGCAATTTGTGCATTTGCTAGTGAAGAACCTGTAAAAACTTGGTTTGTACCTTGCGGATGCCATGTTATAGCAGCATCTAGCTCATCAAAAACACCATCTCTAGCCATAAACGCCTTGCCAGAACCGCCCTCTTCGCCAGGAGTACCATAATAGATTATAGTTCCGCTCTTGTTGTTTTCTTCAAGATATTTCTTAACTGCAAAAGCTGCCGCTAAAGAGCCAACACCTAAACAGTTATGTCCGCAACCATGCCCAGCAGCACCAGCCTCAATAGGCTCTTTAGAAGTGCCACCTGCAACTTGACTAAGACCAGATAATGCATCAAACTCGCCAAGAACGCCAATCACAGGCTTTCCTGAACCAAATTTCCCAAGAAAAGCAGTTTCAATATCTGCTACTCCCCTTTGCACTTCAAATCCTTCTTTTTCAAGTTCCTCGCATAATAGCTCAGCAGACTTATACTCTTTAAATGCAGTTTCTGCATATTCCCATATGCAATCATTCGCATTTACAAAGATGTCCTTCTTGCTATCAATGTAGCCCAAAGCTTCGCATTTTTTCAAGCAAATCACCCTTCCCACATAATTATTTTCATAATACTACCTACTATTTAACAATATTTTAGTCTTTTTGTCAATAGTTGGCTAATTGTCAATTCATCTATGCAGTATTTATCTTGTGTTAATATTTTTGTGTGTTCTTACACATTACCTTATCATTTTAATTATATTATTGTTAAAAATTTGTTATTCTTATTGATTTTAACTATAAATTTCTCATTATTTTCTATCTTTTTCATATAACCATCATTAAGTTGATATAACTCGACAAAAGTCATTATAATACAACTGTAGTTGTCAAGAGAAATTCATAATTTTTCCAATATGTATTTTGCACGAAATTTTCGTGTATTTTTTGTAAGTTATTTTAGTTAAAAAATTTTAATTTATTATGAAAAAGTTGACAGCGAATAACTTTCGAATTGCATTTTATATAAACATACAGGATATTTGTATCACACTTGCCTAAAATACATTATTTTTTCATTTTCATGAAAAAACAATGAAAGGCAACAAGCCTTTATTGCTCATTACCCTCACACACTAGAATTACTAAGTTTTAAACCATCCCCATAAACCACTGAACTCCAATAGCCACTATAACGACTAAAGCTGATATGATGAAACCATGTAACATTGGTTTTATTCCAGCGCTTTTCATGTCCTTAATATTTGTGTTAAGCCCTATTGCAGCCAAAGCACACACCATTAAAAATTTGCTGATTTCCTTTGATGCAGCTGATATACCAACAGGTATAATACCAAAGCTGTTTATAATTGCTAGCCCCACAAACCCCACAATAAACCATGGGAATAGAGAGATAAAATTGATTTTTGCTGTTGATTTTTCTGGTGATTGGTTATTAACAATCTCTGATATTTTTTCTGTTTGGCTAACCTCATACCTCTCGCCTTTTAGCTTTACTTGTTCAATAACAGAACCAGCAGAGATGCGCTCCTTATGTTTAATTTTGATATTTATATACGCAAAAGCAATAACCACAGGAATGATTGACAGCGTTCTAGTTAGCTTTACCATTGTTGCAAAATCTCCTGCACCCTCGCTATAGGCATACCCAGCCGCAACAACGCTTGAGGTATCGTTAACTGCTGTTCCAGCCCACAAACCATACGCCATATCGCTAAGCCCTAGCATCTCCCCCATAAAAGGAAAGGCTAATATCATTATCATGTCAAAAATAAATGTTGCCGACATCGCAAAGGCAATTTCCTTATCCTCTGCATCTATAACAGGTGCAATGGCTGCTATTGCAGAGCCACCACAGATACCAGTGCCTGCAGAGATTAGATTTGATAGTTTCCAATCAAGTCCTAAAGCTTTTCCAACATAATATCCGCCACCAAAACATGTTAGCAATGTGAATATCATGACTGTCAAGGATAATGTTCCAACAGTTATAATAGTCTGTATGCTTAAAGATGCACCTAATAGTATTATAGCAAATTTTAGTATCTTCTTTGAGGTGAACTTTAATCCGTCTTTTAAGGCTGTAGTAATAAACACAGTGTTGATTACCATGCCAATAAACAACGCTATAATCGAAGCCCCAACTAAGTGTACTGGCATTATACTCTCAATAAACTGCGAAATAAACGCTATTGAAAACGCCACTATAACACCAGGAGCTATCTTTTTTGTCTTTTCTGCTAAACTCATCTTTATTACCATCTCTTTCGTCTTAAGGCTTTACTATGATTTGCTGTTGCCTTTGTTAAATTCTATATTGATTTTAACATAAGTTAATGATAAAATAAAATAATCATTTATTATTTAATGATAAATTTTATTTATTAGAGGTTTATTATGATAGACAATAGAATTTTTACTTTTTTAGAGCTTTGCAATGTTATGAACTATCACAAAACGGCTGAAAACCTTAATATGACTCAACCAGCTGTGACCCAACACATAAAGCACCTCGAAAGCTTATACAACTGCAAGCTATTCAACTATACTAACAAGAAGCTAGCCAAAACTGAAAAATGTTTAGAGCTAGAAAGATTTGCAAGAACTGCTATATCAGTAAACAACATTGCTATTGAGCGCCTTTCAGATAAGCCAAAGCTAAAAATAAATATTGGAGCAACAAAAACAATTGGCGACTACATCCTCATAAACATGCTATCATCTCTATTTAAAAAATCAGAGTATGAGATAAACATTATTATTGATAACACTGAAAATCTACTAGATAAGCTTAATCATTTTGAGCTTGATTTATTGATGCTTGAAGGGTATGTTGATAAAGAAAAGTATTTAAGCAGAGAAATAATAGAAGAGGAAATAGTTGGAGTTTGCTCTTTAGAGCATCCCTTTGCTTTTAAGAAAGTAAGCTTGCAAGAAGTTTTCTCCGAGAATATTCTTCTTAGAGAGGCTGGCTCTGGCACTAGGGCTGTTTTTGAACAGTTTCTATTCAATAATGGCTACAGCACCGAAGCCTTCAAAAACAAATCTATAATTAGTAGCAACAAGCTTATTGAACAAGCTGTTCAGAACAATTATGCCATATCATTTTTATATAGTATTATCCCAAAACACAATGACAAGCTAGCTACTTTTCGCATACAAGACAACAAAATCCTTCACCAGTTTAACTATATATTCCTTAACGAAGCAAAAGCCAAAACAGCGATTGAAATATTCTCAGACTTAATATAAAATAACCTCCACT
>CAYJEV010000059.1:0-11005 GCA_964369265.1 uncultured Oscillospiraceae bacterium | reverse complement strand
ATTTATGTTTAAGCTAAAATCGCCATCGTGACATAACTTTATGCTTGAACTAAAACAATAGCGAGATTAAAAAACACCCATCAAGTAAGCAAAGCGGACCCTTGATGGCAATAAAACCATATGATTTACACATAACTTAAAATGGCGACTACTAGTCGCCGCTACAATCTGCAATGTCATTTATAGTTTTGCATGACCATAAATGACACACCAAAAGTTTATGCCCCAAAAATGGTAGGGTGCGGCGCTCGACTCACCGTCGCACAAATTTAAAGTAGGACTAATAGTCGCCGCTACAATTTGTAATGTCACTTATAGTTTGCAGATAAATTATCAAAATGAAAATGCAGAAACAACCCTTGCGATTGTCCGTTCACCTTAATTAACTGAATCCACAAAATCAACTATAAACATCAAAAACACCCAGCTTTTTTAGGCTCGGGTGTTTTTTAAATAATTACTTAGCTGTCATTCTAGCTCTAAAGGAGCTGTCTGTTGGGATTTCCTCGCCAATTTGTCTTAGCAAGAAGGCTGGAGTTAGAGCATGAGTTATTGCAACCTCTTTAGTGATTCTGCCCTCTTTATATAGGTTAGCAAGGCTTGTATCCATGCTAATCATTCCTTCGTTGGAAGAGGACTGAATGATGGAGTTAATTTGGTGCGTACGTCCATCACGAATTAGCGTTCTGATGGCGTTGTTACAATGCATAATCTCAAACACAGGCATTACTCCACCACCAATAACTGGAACTAGTTGTTGGCACACAACAGTTTGGAGTGTCATAGAAAGCTGCATTCTAATTTGTTGCTGTTGGTTTGAAGGGAAGCTGTCAACCAATCTATCAATTGAGTTTGCAGCCCCTAAAGTATGTAAAGCAGAGAACACAAGATGTCCTGTTTCAGCAGCAGTTAATGCAATTTTAATTGTTTCTTCATCACGAAGCTCACCAATAAGTATAACATCAGGGCTTTGTCTTAAAGCAGCTCTAAGCGCTATTGGATAGTTATCAGTGTCAAGGGAGATTTCTCTTTGGCTGATAATGCTATTTTTATGTGCATGAAGATACTCAATTGGGTCTTCTAATGTAATTATATGTGTGTGACGGTTTTTGTTTATTTCATCTAACACGCAGGTTAAAGTCGTTGTTTTACCGCTGCTTGAAGAACCAGTTACAAGCACTAAGCCTCTTTGCTTTCCAGATAAGTTAACAATTTCATCTGGAATATGTAGCTCTTTTGGATCTGGCAATGTGAACGCAACAACACGAATTACCGCAGCATATGAGCCTCTTTGCTTATACGCACTCATTCTAAAACGTGCAACGCCTTTTAGAGCAAAAGAAAAGTCATCATCGCCGCGATTTTTGAAGATATTAATATCTCTATTCGCTGTTTTGTAAACTTGGTTTATTAAATCCTCAATTGCAGGAGGAAGAAGCCTTTGGTCTGAAAGCTCCATAATTTTGTGATGCTTTTTGTAACTAATTGGTCTACCAGCTACAAAGAATATGTCAACAGCATCTTTTGAAACAAGATCAGTTAGTAACTCATTTAAGTTTAAATTGTTTTCATTTTTTACTTGCATTTCCATCTAAATCACCATTCCTTCTTTATTATAGTAGTAATAACGGCTGTGTTTGCCAGCTAAGTCTGTGTAGAGTATTATCGCTATCTATCCCTATCTTAACATACAACATTTTTTTATCGTTGATAGGAACAGAATATTCAACCACCATTCCCTCAAAGCTTAAATCTTCGACAACTAAAAATCCACCAACAGAAAGCGCTGTTAATAGCTCCTCTCCTGTGTTAGCATTTACAATTTCAGAAAGGCTAACAAGCTTTTGCTCCGCAAAGTTATCAGCTGCAAAATGCTCTGATACAGAAAGGGCTGTCTTTTCAGCAAGCTCGCTATCTGTATTTGCACTTGACAATATAAGAAAAGAAAAAGAAGTAAGTAGCAAAATTGAGAAAAAAGTTATTAGCGATATAACGCCAGTCGCAATTATTGGTCTGTTTGAGCGAGCTTTTCTCATGCACCCACCCCGCTTTCAATATATTTAACCACAGGAAGCTCAAATATAACTCCCTCTAAATCTGCAACGCTAATTTGAGAGCGAACTAAGCTTGCCTCAAGCGTTGTGTTAATTGTCATTGTAAACTCAGCAGTTTCAGAAGAAGCTATATTCCAATCTCCATCATAATAAACTAAAAGCTCTCCTCCTTTAGCTTCTGCTCCAACAAGCTCGGCAACAATCTCCATATCTCCGTTTGCCGATTTAATTATTTCAGCCATGCTTTGAGCTTCAAGCGAAGCTAAAGATAAATCTCTGCTGTCATGGCTTTTGATATAACCAGAAACAAACAAATTTAGACAAATTGAAGCTGCTATTGCAAACACAAGGCAGTTAACAACTATCTCAATAAGAAAGTATCGTGTTTTGGAGTTAGTTGCTAGTGTTTCATTTTTCATCACTGCACCTCCACACACTCAAGGAAAACCTTCGCATTATAAGTTTCCTCTTTACTATCAGTAACACCAATTGATAAAAGCCCTTTATCATCTAAATCAAACGACATTGAGTTTATCGGCATTATCTTCTGCCCTATTCCAGGAACAATTTCCATTCCCTCGCCTGTTAACACTTCACAAAGATAGCCTTCTTCTGTGTATATCCATGTGTTATAAACATCCTCGCCTATAACTTGGGATAAAACTAAGGCATCTAGCCCATTAACAGTTCCAATTGAAACTCTATCCACATTCTCGCTCTGCCTAACCTTCTCGGTTAGGTATAGCACTGAAGTTCTAACATTATAGTTAGATTCAGAGAAATCTGCGTTGTTGCGATATACATCAGCACCTATAACAGCGAGAAACAAGGAGCTGAGTGTGTAAACACTAAACAAGGCAAGCACAAATATCATATCCACAGTCAAGCTTTTACTATGGTTCATATCTCTATCCTCTCCTCTCTCTTTCCTCTTTTTTCTCTATTACTGCTCTCCATCTCCACCAATATAAAACACAGATACCTCTGGCAGTAAGTTAGAGCCTAAATTGTTATAGTGAATTACATAATCTTCTGCGTCATAATAAAGCCCATAATTGTCAGCCATATATACAAGGCTGGTTGGGTAGCTTCCCTCTAATGCATAGCACTGAACAGCTATTCTTCTAACAGCATTCTCAAGCACCAATGTCTGCTGCTCAGCCACTGTCTTTGAAACATCTTGTACACCAAAAGAGATAGCCCATATTACCAACCCGAACAATACTATTGACCAAAAAGCTGCGCTCTTAGTAATCGCTTTTATTCTATAGGTTAGGTTCATATTCATCTCCTCCTACATACCAGCAAGTATGCCAGTTAGCGGAAGCATTACTGATAGCATTACCATACCAACTATTATGCAAAGCACTGCAACTAAGCTAGGCTCTATAATAGATAGCATTCTTTGTGTATATCTTTCAGCGTCTTCATAGTATCTCTCTGAAATTGACATAAACATCTCTTCAACACTACCGCTCCTCATGCCAGCAACTAACATACCATTATACATCGGCTTGAATATCTCGCTTATGATAATCGCATCAGTTAAACTCTCGCCCTTTTCAAATTCTGTAATGATGGTTTTTATCTTGCTGTTAACTCTTTCGCTTTCAGTTATAAGCATTGAAAACTCAAGCGCATTTAAAGCATCAAGCCCGCTTCCAAGCATTAGCGACATGGAAAAGGCAAATCTATTAGCGTTCTCTGCATCTGAAAGCATTCCAGTGAGAGGCGCTTTATCGTATAAGTTAGAGAGTATTTTTCTTCCTCCAGCTGTAAATCTTAAAGCAAAGCCAATAATCACAAGCGTTACTAAAACACCAAATATGTAAACAACTGAATTGTTTAGCGTTTGCCCAAGATTTAATAAAAATAATGAAACAGAGTTAAGCCCAAGACCTAATTGAGAGAAAACTTGCTCAAATACAGGCATAACTTGAACTAAAAGCACAAACACAACCACCAACACCATAGCCGACATACAAAGCGGATATGTTATTGAAGATCTAATGCTCTCAGACAGCCTGTCTTTGCTTTTGTAAAACTCGCAAAGCGTTTCAGATACTTCCCTAATTCGCCCTGTTTGCTCTCCAACCTCAATTAAACCAATTGCATAATCAGGGAAACATCCGCATTTATCCATCGCTATTGAAAGGAAGTTGCCCCCAGATACCATATCATAAAGAGCATCAAAAAGAGATTTGTTTTTTTGATCCTTGCTATGCTCGCTTATTATACCCAAGCTCTCCCATGTTGCAATTCCGCTCCCTGAAAATGTTGATAACTGCTCAAAGAAAAATGCAAGCTCTGATGAGTTAAGTGCCTTAAAATTTAAGTTTTGAAGCTTTACGCCATCCACATTCTTTACCATGCCTTAATTCTCCTATTCTTCTGATTATTTAATAAAAATACATTGCATTATAATTGCTACCATCGCCAACATATTGAGTTACTGCGCTTCCAGAACCGCCAGTAGACACAAATGTTGGGTCCATTCTAACCCATTTAGAGCCATCAAAATGTATAGCCCCATCTATCCAGCCAGTTTCAGGTGTGTAAACATTAATCCACGCATGATAAGCGCTTCCAGCATAGCCTAATACAAGTTGCGTTGGTATGCGCTGAACTCTCAGCATTGAAGTCATTGTAACAGCATAATCAAAACACATTCCTTTTCCTGTTGTCAGCGTTGAGTCAATGTCTGGAATGTAGAAATCTGATATTGTCGCTGCTGTATCAAAGTCATAATCTATCGCACCAACAACATAGTCAAAAACAGAATCAATAACATCTAAATCTGTATTTGCGCTTCTTGCAAGCTCAACACTTTTTGGAACTGATATTGTATTGCTGTCATAATCTACATATTGATTTGGATGAAGGAATGGCAAAAACTCATTATCAAGCTTAACATTGATTGTCGCTGTATCCACAACTGAATAGCTGTTGCCTTGAATATTTTCGTTTATAGTTATTGTATACGAGCCATCTCCTTGAGATATGACAAAAGCTTCAAACACACCTTTTGGATTAAGGTCGTATGTGTAGGTTGTGCCTCCTGCTTTTGTTATCTGCATCTTTATCTTAGATTTGCCGCCAGTATACTTAACCATAAAATAGCCCTGACTAAGATTAGATGTATCTATAATTGAAGCATTACCAACTCTTTCGTTGCTGCCATCAGCCGATGTTGATAACACAACCGCTGCGGAATCTCTTGTTCCAGCGACTGTTGTTGCTGAGGCAGTTCCTGATTTATTAGTGGCAGCGCCGACTGTATCGCCAAACCCAACGCCACTATCTTTTAGTTCGCCAGCTGCGTTTGCTATATCGCTAAGCTCGCTCGCTGCATCGCTACACGAAGCAAACACTAATAGCACTGCAAGCAACATAACAACGGCTCTCACCTTTCTTTGTATCATTCTTTATACAGCCTCCTATAAAAACCTAAAACATTGTTAAATTCTAAAATCTGTATCGTTCTTAATCTCGACACAACTTCACTAATACCATTGTACCACATTATCGCAAAAAATCAAATCCTTTTATCAATATTATTTATTTTTTTGCTTTTATGTCACTTTTGCATATAAAACATACTATTTTGTCAATTCATTTATTGTATTGTAATTTGCAAGAATTTGCATAATATCCTCTCCACAATGCTACTCAAATTATTATAGTGCATTTTTTCCATTTTATTCCTCAAAACTCTTATAAGTGATAGTTTCGCTATCAAATATAATTCTTGATTTTTTTATACATCGCCCTTATAATGAAATAAAGCACATTATCAAAACAATATAGAAAGGACTGATCTTATCGTGAAAAAATCTATTTCTCTATTGCTATCTTTGGTGTTATTGCTATCATTTGCCTCTTGCTCTAGCGAGGAGAGAATGGCTGGCGACACACAACATGGCAGTACTACAGAAGGGAGAGGCAATAATGCTGAGGTATTAAGCGATTCATTAAACGAATCAGAAACCACCACCACTGCAACCGTTAACGGTGCGACCTTCACTATAAGGGAGGAGTTAGGTAGAACTCTTTATGAATTTTACCATCCAGAACTTGAAGATATAATATATAATAGAGATGGTAACATTGATATATACTATATGCTTGAGGGCGAGGGTGAGGGCAGTTATACAACTTCTACCAATAGCAACAAATACTATTCTACCCCTACTCGTGTATCAGCACACTATGAAGAGGACGACGACGAATTTTGGGCAATATATCAAGATGAGGATGAAGAATATCAGTTTCCTGACAATAGCTTTACAAATAATACAATAGCTTGGATATTCACAGAACCAAATTACAAGCCAGCTGAATATGAGTTTATAGCCATACAACTAACAGCTGATGGAGATCCTTTTTATTACAACGCACATTTTACAAATGATATATTTTTAGATGAAAGTCTAATTGTCAACTTCACCGAACCTACAGTCGAAGCGATGATTCGTTATTATTACGGGAATTCCACAGAGCCTATTCTGAAAGAAATGCTTGAGGGGGTAACTAGTATTGATTTTCTTTCTTATGTAGAACCATCCGAACTAATAGATGCAGGTATTGCAAATGAAAATGGCGAGATAACAATTTCAACACTTGACGATTTTAAACATATGCCAAACCTAGAAAGACTAGAGCTTACTGGATGCGAAATTTCAGATATATCTAGCTTGTCTGAGCTTAAAAAACTAACTCGCTTAAATTTAAGCAATAATAATATTTCTGATATATCAGCTCTATCAGAGCTCGAAAATTTAACTAGCTTAGCGCTTGATGGCAATAAAATCGCCAATCTCCCTCAGCTTAGCTCCAAGAATTTAATATCCCTATCAGTCAGCGAAAATAACCTCTCTGACATAAACGCTATTAGCAACTTAAGTAGTTTAGAATACCTTTACGCCTTTAACAATCAAATCGCTGCATTGCCCGATTTTTCAGGCTTGACTGCTTTGTATGAATTATCTTTGGGTGAAAATAAAATAACCGATTTAACGCCTTTGAGCAATGCGCCAAATCTAACTCGCATATCTCTTGGCTCGAATAATATTACTGATGTGATGCCTTTATCTAAGATAGCCTCACTAGAAGCTATTTTCATAAGCGATAATCCAATTTCTGATGTAAGCTCGTTAGGACAGCTTCAGAATTTAAATCAGTTAGATTTAAATGGCACAGATGTCACTGACTTTTCTGCTGTTGATTATTTAGGCCCTGCACTTTGGAGAGATTAAAATACTGATATTAGCTGATAAAAATAAATGCAACCAAAAATAGGGAGGCGAACTCAAGTTCGCCTCCCTAACACAACTGATAAAATATAGGACTAAAAACTAATGGTGAAAGGTGAAAAACTAAAGTTCCTATGAGTATAACCACCTAAAACCGACTGCAAGTCATTTAAAATCTCGCAAAGCGACACCGTCACTCTTCACTTTTACCTCTTCACTTAAATAATTAGATGCTCTCTTCAATAAACTTTGAAATATCGCCAACAGTTCTGATTCCCTCGATTGCTTCGTCTGGAATTTCGATGTCAAACTCATCTTCTAAGCTCATAACCATATCCACAACGTCTAAAGAATCAGCCCCTAAATCATCTCCAATTAGAGAGTCTAATGTAATATTATCCTCATCAATGTCCAGTTGTGCAGCTAAAATAGCTTTTACTTTCTCAAATACCATAATTAAATCCTCCTTAAAATATTAGTAAACAATGCGCTTCAATAAATATCAAGCTAACATTTTGGCTGACTGTACTATTCTATACATCATTTGCCTCGAAAATTACTATACATTCTTTTTTATGATTTGACAAGTAGGAATTTTTAATTTTGAGCTAAAAATAACAATGAATATTTCGCTTATTTTTTGTGCGATTTTAACAATATTGACATTGTCTTAAAGGATTGTTATACTTTAATAATAATCTTATTTTAAAGGAGCAATTATGAACTTAACAACTATGATTTTTATATTCGGAATAATCATCATTTCCATCCCAAGAGTTTTAATCCCTTTCCTTAGCAACAAGCAAAAGCCTTTTGGTATCGCCATCCCTTTAGAAGAGGTGAACAATGTTGAGGTTGTAAACAATAAATTTGCTTGCGCAATCGCTTCTGGCATTGTCACAATGCTCCCAACTTCGTATATACTGCGTTCTGGCAGAATAGATGGAGATGCATTTTTGGTTAATTTCTTAATGCTTTTGTTTATTGATGTAGTGCTTTTCTTTGTTTATAACTATAAAATCAAAAACATTGCCATTAAAGAGGATTGGGAAATACCGGTTGATGTAAACACAAAGATGTCAAAGCTAACCCCTTTTGTTATCATTTTTCCAATTGTAGTTATAACTGCAATGTATTTTATTCTCTAACTGAAAGTGAGGAAGATTTATGACTACAATCTTTGCGATTTTATTTTTTTTAGTTGGTTTGCTTGCTGTCATTAAAGGCGCTAACTATTTTGTCGATGCTTCTGATTGGTTTTCAGATGTGACAGGAATTTCAAGGCTAATTGTTGGCGCAACAATTGTCAGCGTTGCAACAACTTTGCCAGAACTGCTAGTTTCAATAACTGCAACAGTTAGCGGCAACATCGGAATTGCAACAGGAAATGCCTTAGGCTCTGCCGCTTGCAATTTAGGTTTGGTTATGGGAATCGCTACTCTGGTTATGCCCTCAAGAATCAGGCGTGTTGATATTTTTGACAAAGGCTTGTTGCTAATAGTTTCATCCATTGTTTCTGCACTGTTAATTGCTGGCGGAATAATAACAGTTCCAGAAGCTGGAATGCTGTTTGCGCTACTAGGAATTTTCTTCTACATAAACATCAATGCAACATTGAAAAAGGGCAAGAAAATTGCTGACTCTATCGGAATGCAAAAGAAAATGCAATCAGCTTCTGTTAACATTATTAAGTTTGCAGTTGGCACTCTTCTAATTGTCATTGGTGCAAGAATGATAGTTGATGGCGCAGAGCAGATAGCAACGCTATTTAATATTGAGGAAACCATTATAGGCTTCACTGTTGTTGCTTTAGGAACATCTATACCAGAGCTCATAACTGCATTAAAAGCCATCTCTAAGAAGAAATTTAGGCTGTTTGTTGGGAATATAATTGGCGCAACCATTATAAACCTAACCCTTATCCTCCCTTCATGTGCGCTTATAAGCATGCCAGGTCTTGAAATTGGAACTGAACTTGCAACTGTCGTTGCGTATGCTATTATACTCCTCGCTGCTATCGCTATAGTACCAACACTAATATTAAAGCGATTTTCAAGAATTCAAGGTATAGCCTTGATTGGCATTTATCTTTCACTAATCATATATCTGCCACAAATTTAATAAATAATAAGTATGGCACAAAATAACCACTAAGTACGGTTGCTTTGTGCCTTTAATGAAAGGAATGGTAATAAGTTCATGGCAAGAGAAGCTTCTAACTGCCCACAATGCGGAGCGGTGAAATTTTTTGAAGGCTTGTGCGTTAGGTGCAGAGAAGAAAATAAAAAGAAAGAGGTTTTAGCATTTTCAGATTCTGAAATACAGGCTGAAGTTTCTAAAATTTGCGAAGAGATTAGACAAAAGCAAGCGCTTAAATATACTCGCCAAATTTTTGACTTGCTCTTTCATTTAAGAAACATTGACACAACTGAAATCGCAAGGATAGCATTCGAAAATAACTGTTGGTATCCAAGAAACATCTATAAAAATGCTCCACCAGAAGTTGTTTCTAGCATGATTAAAATGCTTTTAGATGATGGCACATATCCTAAAACCGCTAACGACATTATGAATTGTCTTTCTGTTCATGGTGGCAAAGAGGTGCTAAACGCCTTTATAGAATGCGAAAAACATCCTAGAGAGTGGCGAAAGAGGCTTCATATCAATCCATCTATCTATGCATATGCTGGTGGATGGAGCTTTGATAGCGACTACAACTATATAAAGAAAATTTTTGATGATGGTTGTTATCCTATTATAAATGGAACTAACGAGCAGAAAGCTGTTAGCCCTGTTAAAATTGGCGAATTAACTGATGATATATGCTCTGCATGTGGATGCAGAATTGTTAATTTAATTGAGTTTGATGGCAGAGATAAATCGCTTAGCTTTATTGGTGTCGATGGTGTAATTAAGGCTAAATGCTGTCCTAACTGCGCAATACACTGCATTTCACGATACAGCATAAATGGCGAGAGCGAGATTATATCTTTTGAGTCTAGCACTGATGAAAGCTACACCACTGACGACGATTTAGATAACCTTAAAAATAACACATTAGTCTTATCTACAAAAGCGGAAAATCCTCAATTCGCTGGGTATTGGGGAGGCGGTTCTTCTGTTGGAGGGTTTGCTGGTTGGATACAAGACACTGAGATTCTAAGCTGCCCAGACTGCAACAAACCAATGAAATATCTAGCTCAGATTGAATGCGATACCATACTAGACAATATGGAAGGTAATTTCTACATTGAGATTTGCACCGATTGCAAAATAATGGCTGTTGTTCACCAACAAACGTAGTCACCAGAGCCAAGCACAAATAAGCTGTCACAACAATCCCTCCTTTTTCGTATACTATGGTATATAAGAAAAGGAGGGATTATATGCGTCGGTGGTATTTTTCGTTATTTCCGATTATTTGCTTTTGGTTTGGGCTGGGAGTGTTAATGTCTTTTATATGCTCTCTTGAGCTGGCGCTTTTAATCGCTATTATTATATTGCTGTGTTTATCTTGCAGAATTATGAAGTATTATTGGTGGTAGAGGAGGTTCTTTATGAAAGTTTATGTATTTAAAAGCCCTAAGCTGTTTGTTGGCTTTTTAAAGTTCGCCCTTAGAAGAAAGTAAACTTACATACTTTGGCAGATATTTATCGTTAATGGTAAATATCTGCTTTTATTTGGTTGATAACTAAAGA
>CAYJEV010000058.1:0-11178 GCA_964369265.1 uncultured Oscillospiraceae bacterium | reverse complement strand
AGGTCACCGGTTCGAATCCGGTTAGTAGCTCCAATAGAAAAGACAGTCTTATGACTGTCTTTTTTTGGCTAGTATAAAATTATGAGAAAAGGAGAAAATATTGTGCCTGTCTATGATGAAAGCGACTATAAAACTATACTAAGCGAGATTAAAAGTAAAGTTAATTCTCTTTCACTAAGCCTAAATCCTCCTTTAGTAATGGAAAGTATTATTAGCTTTGAACGAAATCATAATATCACACTTCCTATGTCATATAAGCTTTTTTTGACTGAAATTGGCGATGGTATCCCTCAAATGCTTGATGATATGCCTATAAATAAATTAAATGACATCCCTATACATAATTTAGATAGGCCTTTTCCTTTAACAGAAGCCTTCATTTGGGAAGATGAAGACGTTCACGATGACATTGTTAATGATATTCTAACATCTGGTAATCTTGAACTTATAAATACAGGATGCAGTATGTCATATAATTTAATTGTTACTGGCGACTGCAGGGCTGAAGTCTGGTGTTTTAGTGATGTTGGTGTACAGCCTTGCTCTGAAAGACAGGATTTTCTAGGATGGTTTTCATTATGGTTAGATGAAAATGAAAATGTTGATTATTTTAAAGAATATATATAGCTAAGGAGAAATTAAATGTCAAATGACGTAATAAAAAATGATTTAAGTACCAGAATAGTAGATATATTAAAAAACTCTGAGCTTCTATGCAATTCTAAAGAAGTATATGCTATTGCTTTAGATATTGGTGAGGAGATGTTTTGGATAAAATTCCAAACAACTAATGCTCTATCTGCAAAGATAAAATACTTTAAAGAAGAATCAATTCCGGCCTCAGCTTTAAAGTACCCTAACATTTACACAGCCGAATACATAGAAAAAGAACATGCTGAGCTTGATAGCACATTACTTACAGGTTTTAAATATAATACAGGTGACTTTCAGTTTGTTAGCACAGACTTTGCTCAAACTCCAGATGATATTGACTTGCTAATTGATGCCGTTAATGAAATTAAATCAAAGCTTGATTTTATTGATACAACTTCTGATTTTGTTTTCTACCTATCACTTCACGACGCTTCAGATGAAGATAGGCTTGCCCTAATGTCTAAAACAATAGAAGAAAGTTTGTTTAAAAGCCTAACAACTTAAATATAATATATAATAACAATAACCTCTTGAGAAGTGCTTCATATGCTCAAGAGGCTATTTTTGCAGTTTTATTTAATGTTAATTATGTATTCAGGCAAAAGCTTCCAAAACCCATATTGTATATATTTTGATTCAAATTCTTTTTGTTCAAAAAGTTTTTCCCATGATTTTAATATCTCTCTTTTAAGGAGGGGATGAAAGCTAGTATTGAAAATCTCTAACGTATCTTTAACGCCATACTTTTTTAGTTTTTCATTAAAAGCTAAAGTTTCTTTTTCATCGCCCACAAATTCTAAATTTAATATTTTGGAGAAAATTCGCTGATCAAAAGCTATAACTTCGCTTTTGGGAATGCTAAGTGTTAGCAAAGAGCTATCAGAATGAGGGACTGCCCACATACTATCTGAAAATCCCCATATTGCTGACTCTGCTTCGACTGGTTTTGGAAGGATTTTGGAAGCATGTTCGTTAAAAAATGTATAGGCTGTCTTAAAAATCTTAGATACTTCATTATATTTTTTATCTACATACTCCATCTTAACATAGTAAACGCCTTCATTTTTTAGTGTTTCAAGCACTATATTTGATTGCGTCGAGTATAGAGTTATATTTTCGCTCATTGCTATTCCTCCATCCTACGAACCTCTTTTACCCACTCCTTTTTAATTTCCCAAATTGTTGCAAGGGAATTATCGAGTGTTGGGGTAAGAGTAAATACTCTGTCCCAGCTAGAGATTATCTTTCGCTTTAATATAGGGTAGAAGTTGCCTTTTGAGGTTAGAACTATATCGTCTTCCGCTGAAATACCAAGCTTTTTAAGCTCTGCATTGTGTTTATTAGCATCTTCATTATCAAGCGGAACATACCAGCAATTGCCCCTATGTTCCCATGCCTCCATGTTGCATATAACAATGCTTTCTTTTGGAACTTCAAGCTTTAGTATAACAGTGTCTTCGACTAATTGAAGCATACTTTCCTCGCTAACAGATAGCCAAATTGGATACTCTACGCCATCTGGAACTGTATAAAATTCTTTTGCCTTTTTTGTGTACCAATCATATAGCATTAAGTAATAGTTGGCTATGTTGTCATTTTTAATTTCAACATACTCTTTCTTGACCCTGTAAACTCCGTCCTTTTGAAGCGTTTCCCAAACTTCTGGGCGTTGTCTAGTCCATAAAATCATAGTGTCTGACATAAAAACCTCCATAAATATATTATATGATATCCATTGTGTTACGATTTTTAAGTGAAAAGGGAACAGTGAATAAGTGTATGTTATTAAAAGTCGCTATTTTCCCCACATAAAATTTTCTAAATTAGTTTGGGAATCAGTTGCGTCAACATTTATCAGTTCAGTTTTATCAAAAACAGCACTTAGTCCGACTGTAGATATCATGCAATTTTTATAGTAAGAAAATCCTATATATTTCTTGCCTTTATAAGAAATTATATTAACAAGTATATCACCTAAATATAGCAATATTTCTTCTAGGCTTTTGAAGTGAATAGGCTCTAGTTCGCAGGTCTGTTCTTTCCACAACATAAATTTAAATTTTCTATTCTCTTGCCAGCTAAAAAGCTCATCTACTACTTTATCTTGCATATTTGAATAATTCTCTTTTATAATGCTAAATAAGGCGCTACATTCATTATACTCATCTTCTTTGCAGAAAAATTCGTATTCTAAAGTTACATTCTCATTTGTTATAAACTCTCCAGCGAATAACTTGTCTTGCATTTTTCTTCTCCGTTCAGATTTTAATAAGCTAAAAAATTACTTTTTTAATGCTGGGCATTTTTCGTTTAGGAAAATTATTAAATCCTCAAGGTTGCCTTTTGTAAAGGCGTTCGTTTTTAGCATAACTGCGCCAGACTTATCAAGCATTAGTAGTACAATGTTTTTTAGTGCTTTAACTTTTGTGATGCGATAAAATTCAATATCCATTGAAACGCCGCCTTCTGTTAGATTGACAGCTTTTTCGTTTATGGTGATGATTGTTTCTGGTTTATTGCTGCCATGCAATCTTATTGAAGCTCTTTTTATTTCTTTTAGTGTTAGAATAGGCAGGAGGATTGTTGATACTATAGCAACGATTGTTGCGAATAGGTAGATGAAGTAAAACATTGTTCCAGCTTGTACTATCTCAAACAGCAGTGAAAGCACACCAACGACTGAAACTATGCTTCCAGCGATAATTATTTTTCTGCATAGTGATTTATAGACATATTCCTTTAGCATGTTATCGTCTACATAATATTTATTTTCGAACATAAATTTTCTCCTTTTGTTGT
Source organism: uncultured Oscillospiraceae bacterium (assembly GCA_964369265.1). Taxonomy (GTDB): domain Bacteria; phylum Bacillota; class Clostridia; order Oscillospirales; family Ruminococcaceae; genus DAMCAP01. Next base: position 7,725 of record CAYJEV010000058.1, on the reverse strand, counting down.
ATTAAAATTTCCAGTAAGCTTTTAGTGTTCTGTCTGGCGTTATTAGACTAAAGACTAAAGGTGAATGACTAAGGGATTTTGCACAAAACTTTGAGTGCTCCGTTAGGTAGAGTAAAAGTTTTGCTAAATTTTTTTCAACTTACTTTTCTTTTGGAAAAAAGAAAAGCTAAGCAAAAGAAAACCTTTGTATTGAAGTTTTATGAGAACATAAAGCTTTGCAAACGAAATTAAGTTTAGTTTATACATAGAGAGCCTAACAGCTTTCACATCAAAAAACAAGACAAGCACTAAAACTATCCATTTACAACAAAAGCTGGTATGACGACAGGGTGAAAGCTTCACAAAACCCAAAACAGAGGAACAAACTATCCGTTCCCACCCATCAAGGCAGCAAAGCGGACCCTTGATGGCAACAAAACCAGATGATAGCACAAAATTTAAATGGCGACTAATAGTCGCCGCTACAATTTGCGATATCATTTGATGCTTTGACAAAGATAGGGACAATTCTTGCGATTTGTTCACAAATATAGTTGATTGAGTAAAAGTGTGAAAGATTTTTATTATAAATTTGATTATATTATATATGAAGTTAGGCAAAAAGACAATATATCTAGCGATAGAAATTATGGTGTTTTTTGTATGCAAAAGAACTAACTGCAACAATGTAAAATTGCAGTTAGCTCTTTTGGTTATTCTAATAAAATAGAGGTAATCTATGTAGTTGGTATAATGATAGCTTTTTGGGATTTTAAAAGCTCCTCTTCAATTGAGTTAATTTCCTTAATCATAGGTACACTGCTTTTATATTTTTTTGCAATGTTCCAAAGCTCTTCGCCAGCAGCTGCATAGTAGATAATAAGAGCTGTTGCTGAAGAAACAACCTTTTCCTCTTCTCTAAGCTCTATGTCGCTGACAATAGGCATTTTTCTTTGAATTAGAGGTGTCCCACTAAATGAAACTTGCATCTCGGCAGTTAACATATCTCCGTCAACGCTCCATTTAAGGCTTTCAGATTGGAAATTAGGCTCGAATATAACCTCGCTATCTAAGCTTATAGGTTTTGTCATCTCCCATACCCTTTCAAACGCTTCAAAGCAACCATCATTCATTTTTGCAATTATTGAAAGCACTCCCCTTAGGAGGATATTGTTATTTGAATTGTTGCTTGATTCTGGAATAAACTCCATTAAAAGTATATCTAAAACACCCTCAGGCAGATGAAACTTCTCCTCGACTGCAAAGCTTTCAGAGATTTGTGGGAGAGTGTGAGTTAGTTTAATCTCCTCTAGTTTTTCTAGAGTTGCATGAGTTTTACTGTAGGCATCTTCGGTGATTTTATAAATATCTTTCTTGTAGCAGTTTAATGTAACTTCAATAACAGCGTTTATTGTTATCTCGTCGCTAACTGGATCATACTCACCACCATAAATGCTTTCAGCCGAAATTAACTTTGCAGAAGCTTCATATATTAAGTCCTCACCATCGACGCTTTCTGGTAAACAAGTCCAAGATAGGCAGTGAGATAGAGTTTTTGCTGTTGCTTCGTCTTTTTCCCAAATAAGTGAGCTGATGTCCAGCTTCCCTTTGACCACAACACGAGTTCCTGCTGGCTTGATTTCCTCTATTGATGGTGTTCCTCTGGTAGTTACAATTGATATTGGCGAGCCGCTGTTTTCTAGCTTCACTTTCTCTGATAGAGATATCATCTTGCTGATTGGAGGCATTTTCTTTGCGCATTCTATCTCTTTCTGCTTTAATTCGATATGGGCATTCTCTGCATCGCATATAACCTCAACCTCCTTTTGTGAAAGCACCTTTGCAGTTATTAAAAGGCTTCCTGAAACATCAATCCTTCTTCTGCTTATTGCTTTGCAGATTGGGGTGGCTGGCTTTATCTGAACTTCAACTCTTGGGTTTTCAGCTTTTAGTTGCAAAGATTTATTTATAGGCACTCGATAAATTGTACCATAAATTCCATCAGGCTCGCTTTGGTATATAACCTCAACCACAGCAATTGCATCAATATTAAGCTTATCGCCTCTCGTTTGCACAGATGTGGTTTGAGCCGATACTCTGCAATCTAATATCCTCGCAATATCAGGATAGTAATCAGGTAAAAGCACATCGCAGGATATAGGCTGTTCGCTGGTCATTAAGCTCTCCTCAGTTTCGCTTATCATTTTTTTGTGTATAACTAAATCCATTAAACTCTCCTCCAACTTCATAAATTCATATTTTATTATCTATAAATATTAAAAGACAACTATTTTTATTCCTCTATGTGATAAAACTCCAAAGGATAAATTTCAGAGTTTAGTTGTTTTTTTGAAATATCCCCGCCAATTAGCTTCTCTTTATGAACCAAAAGCGATATTCTAAGCCTATCTTCCGCATCGAATATATATCTTGTAACTTCTTTTCCTTTATAATCTAAAAGATTATACCCAACAGACATTTGCAGCTTGTTATAATCTTCGTAAATACTATTAAATTCCTTTGGTATTCTAACACTATCAACCATCCCTATAAGCTCGCTATCAATGCCGAGATTGTCTTTAATGAATAGTTCTGCTTCGCTAATATTTGTAATCTCTCCCTTATTAGTCGCAGATACAGCCATAGCCTCGCCAGATGCATTTCTTCCAACAATAATAACCAGAGCTAACGAAAATAATAGTACAGAATGCTTTAAATATTCTCTTCCTCTCATAGCATCACTCCTAACAATTAGCTTGCTATATTTATATTCTAAACTCTTGATATAAATACCAAAAAATATAATAAAAAATTAGTAAAACCCCTTTAAATCAATGTATTGTTATGGTATAATAAAAAAAGACATATTTAAGATATAGCTTTATCCATTTAGATATAAATACCGCTCTATAACAAAAGCTTTGTTGATGTGGCGGTTTGTTGTTTGAGGAGGGTTTTATGAGCATTATTGATATCATCATAAAGAAAAAGCGATCTGAAGAATTAACAAAACAAGAGATAGACTTCCTAATAAAAGGCGTAACTGATGATAGTATTCCAGACTATCAGCTTTCAGCTTTTTTGATGGCAGTCTTTTTTAATGGAATGACAGAAAACGAAACGGCGCTCTTAACTATGGCTATGGCTAGTTCAGGAGATACATCCGATTTATCTGATATAGAAGGATTTAAAGTTGATAAACATTCAACTGGCGGTGTTGGAGATAAAACCAGCTTAATTATCGCCCCAATAGTTGCTTCGTTGGGGGTTAAGGTTGCTAAAATGTCTGGTCGAGGGCTTGGACATACAGGAGGGACAGTCGATAAACTTGAGTCAATCCCAAACTTTAAAACCTCATTACCTGTTAGTGAGTTTAAGGAGATTGTTAAGAAAAATGGCTTAGCTATAATAGGGCAGTCTGGCAATTTTGTGCCTGCTGATAAAAAGCTATATGCCCTTAGAGATGTCACAGCAACAGTTGACAGCATTCCTTTAATCGCTTCAAGCATCATGAGCAAAAAGCTTGCAGCTGGGGCTAATGGAATAGTTTTAGATGTTAAATACGGCAGCGGTGCTTTTATGCAAACAGCTAAGATGGCTGAAGAGCTTGCTAGTGCTATGGTTTCGATAGGGAAGCTTGCCGGTAAAAAGACTATCGCATTTATCACCAACATGGATATACCTTTAGGCAATGCAGTTGGTAATTCGCTAGAGATAATAGAGGTTTTAGATGTGCTAAGCGGAAAAGGACCTCATGATTTAAAAGAAGTTTCAGTTTCGCTTGCAGCTGCTATGCTAGAGATGAGCGGGCTTGAAAGCTTTGAAAACTGCAAAAAAATAGCTCTAGAACAGCTAAACAACGGCGAAGCTCTAAAGGCTTTTAAGAGCATGGTTATGGCTCAAGGGGGAGATGTATCAGTCATAGATGATACTTCAGTATTTGATAGGGCGAGTTTTGCGTATGATATTTTAGCGAACAAGAATGGCTATATATCAAAAATAAATACTGAAAATATAGGCAAAACTGCTACTTTGCTTGGAGCTGGAAGGCTAACAAAAGAGGATAGCATAGATTTTAGCGCTGGGATTATGCTTTTTAAAAAGACAGGAGATAAACTTGAGAGTGGAGATATTATAGCGACATTTTATTCAAACAACGAAGATTTATTTTCTGAAGCAGAGAAGCTTTTTAGAAATTCCTTTGAATATAGCGAGCAAAAAGATGAGCTAGAACCTCTAATATATAAAGTAATTAGCTAGAAAATAATAAAAACCTCAGCGATTTGCTGAGGTTTAAAGAATAATATTAAAATTATAGTCGAAAAAAGCACTTGACAAATCTTTTAAAACACGATATAATTATATACTGTATCATAATGGGGTTGTGTGCCTATTTCAGAAATTTAGTATAACACAATCTTGCAAGAAAATCAATAGGTTTTTACAAATTGTTTGTAGAATATTACGAGAATTTGTAAAATATTCCACATCATATAAGAATGGAGTGAGCGATAGTGAGTGAAAAACGTTTGAAGGTAAAAGAGAAGCGACTGGGCAAAAATGTCAGAATGAGCTTTTCTAAAATTGATGAAGTTTTGGAGATGCCAAACCTTATCGAAGTTCAGAAAAATTCCTATCAGTGGTTTTGGGACGAGGGCCTGAAAGAAGTGTTTGAGGATGTTTCTGGTATAACGGACTACCAAGGGAATCTTGTGTTGGACTTCATTGATTACCGTTTAGTTAATGATAATATAAAGTACACTATCGAGGGAAGTAAAGAAAGAGATACAACATACTCTATTCCTCTTATGGTTACTGTTAACTTAACTAATAGAGAAACAGGAGATGTTCAGCAAGAAGAGATTTTTATGGGCGAGTTCCCTAAAATGACTGATGCTGGTACATTTATTATTAACGGTGCAGAGAGAGCGATTGTTTCTCAGCTTGTACGTTCTCCTGGTGCATATTATTCCATGACAAGAGATAAGGGCGGTAGAGAGCTATTTGCAACTACTGTTATACCAAATCGTGGTGCTTGGCTGGAATATGAAACTGACTCAAACGGAATTGCTTGGGTTAGAATCGATAAGAATAGAAAGCTTCCTGTAACAACTTTTGTTAGGGCGATTGGACCTCAAACTGATGAGGAACTAATCGACTTACTAGGCGATTACAAGATGCTTAGAACGACTTTGGAGAAAGACTCTATTAAGTCAACTGGCGAGGCTCTTATGGAGGTTTACCGTAAGCTTCGTCCTGGTGAGCCTCCAACAGTGGAGAGCGCACAAAGCCATATCGGCACTTTATTCTTTGATCCTCGTAGATACGATATGTCAAAGGTTGGGCGTTATAAATATAATAAAAAGCTATGTATTGGACTAAGAATGACAGGCAAGACGCTTGCTAGAAACATTGTTGACCCAATGACAGGCGAGCTATTATTTGTTGAGGGCGATATACTAACTCGTGAGCAAGCGCAAAGTCTTGATGATAAGGGCGTTAGCGAAGCGTATATCATGGTTAATGAGAGAGAGCTAAAGGTTATCTCAAATGGCATGGTTGATCTTGCTAACTTTGTAAACTTTGACCCAGAGGAAATTGGTATTTCTGAAAAGGTTAGATTTGCTGTTGTTAAAGAACTGCTTGAGGGCGAGCTAGTTGATACTCACACAGGAGAAATACTAGACAGAACAGATGAAAATCTAAAGCTAGTACTTTCAAGAAAGAAAAATGATTTAATTCCAAAAAATATCATACTTGATGATATATATGCAACAGTTAACTATCTTCTATGTCTATCTGAGGGAGTTGGTTATCTTGACGATATCGACCACTTAGGTAACAGAAGAATCCGTTCTGTTGGCGAGCTTCTTCAAAACCAATTTAGAATTGGTTTCTCAAGAATGGAGAGAGTTATTCGCGAAAGAATGGCAACTCAGCTTCAAGAGAGCAAGAAGATATCCCTTCAAAACCTAATTAACATTAGACCTGTGACTGCTGCGATTAAAGAATTCTTTGGTTCTTCTCCTCTATCACAATTCATGGATCAAACTAACCCTCTTTCAGAGCTAACTCATAAGAGAAGACTTTCTGCTTTAGGACCTGGTGGTCTTTCAAGAGATAGAGCGGGCTTTGAGGTGCGTGACGTTCACTATACACACTATGGTAGAATGTGTCCTATCGAAACACCTGAGGGACCAAATATCGGACTTATCTCTTATCTTGCGACATTCGCTAAGATAAATAAGTTTGGATTTATTGAGGCTCCTTATCGTAAGGTAGACCAAGAGAACAAGAAAATACTTGACGAAGTTGTTTACATGACAGCAGATGTTGAGGATGAATATATAGTTGCTCAGGCGAATGAGCCAATTGAAGGCGACTACTTCGCAAGAAACAAGGTTGTTGCAAGATATAATGATTCTATCATTGAAATTGAGAGAGAAAAGGCTGACTTTATGGATATCTCTCCTAAGGTGGTTGTTTCTGTTGCGACAGCGATGATTCCTTTCCTAGAGAACGACGATGCTAACCGTGCATTGATGGGATCAAACATGCAAAAACAGGCAGTTCCTCTGCTAAGACCTGAATCTCCGGTTGTTGGTACAGGTATGGAATACAAAGCTGGAGTTGACTCTGGTGTTGTTGTTCTTGCGAAAGAAGAGGGAACTGTTAAGAGTGTTTCTGCTAGAGAGATTGTTGTTGAGAATGATTATGGCTTAAGCTTAGATTATAAGCTTACTAAATTTATGCGTTCTAACCAAGGAACTTGTATTAACCAAATCCCAGCTGTAAGCGTTGGCGAGAGAGTTGTTAAAAATCAAGTGCTTGCAGATGGACCATCAACAGACAATGGCGAAATTTCATTAGGTAAGAACATGCTAATCGGCTTTATGACATGGGAAGGTTACAACTACGAGGATGCTATTCTAATAAATGAGCGCCTTGTTAAGGAAGATGTATACACTTCTGTGCATATTGAGGAATATGAAATTGAAGCAAGAGATACTAAGCTTGGTGCTGAGGAAATAACTAGGGATATTCCAAACGTTTCTGAGGATATGCTAAGAGATCTTGATGAAAATGGTATTATTCGCAAGGGTGCTGAGGTTAGAGCTGGCGACATTCTTGTTGGTAAGGTTACTCCAAAGGGAGAAACTGAGCTAAATGCTGAAGAAAGACTTCTTCGTGCAATCTTTGGCGAAAAGGCAAGAGAAGTTAGAGATACTTCCCTTCGTGTACCTCATGGTGAGTATGGTGTTATAGTTGATGTTAAGGTGTTTACTAGAGAGGAAAACAAAGAGCTTTCCCCTGGTGTAAATAAAGTTGTACGTTGTTATATTGCGCAAAAGAGAAAGCTATCTGTTGGTGATAAGATGGCGGGACGACATGGTAATAAGGGTGTTGTTTCAAGAATTCTTCCTCAAGAAGATATGCCATACCTACCAGGCGGTAGACCACTAGATATTATGCTTAACCCTCTTGGCGTACCTTCTCGTATGAATATCGGACAGGTACTTGAGGTGCATTTAGGAATGGCGGCTAAGTCATTAGGCATTAAAATTATGACTCCTGTATTCGATGGAGCAAAAGAGTCTGACATTCGTGATGCACTTGTTGATGCAGGGCTTGATGAAGACGGAAAGACTGTTTTATATGATGGACGTACAGGCGATAAGTTTGATAATAGAGTAACTGTTGGTTATATGTATTATCTAAAACTTCATCATCTTGTTGATGATAAGA
>CAYJEV010000057.1:0-11244 GCA_964369265.1 uncultured Oscillospiraceae bacterium | reverse complement strand
TATAACACAATAAATCAACACTACTTGTCTATATCTTTATCTTTTCGCTACTTAGTAAAATTTAATATTTATTTTTTGGTTAAAACACACAAAGATTAAAGTTTGACAAGGAAACAATAATAAGTTATAATAAATTTACTAACTAAAAGGAGGATATATAATGAGTAGTATATTTAAGAGAGTGAGTGTTAGAAAATATTCAGCTAAAGAGGTTTCTTGCGAAAATATCGAAATGATAGTAAAAGCGGGAATGGCTGCTCCATCTGCTGGAAATCAACAGCCTTGGGAAATTTATGTCGTTAGAAACAAATCTAAGCTGAAAACTCTATCTGAAATAAGCCCATACGCAACCTTTATCAACGAATCACCAGTAACATTTTTAGTGGCATATAGAGAAGACGCACGAATACTTGACAAAGCTGTTCAAGACTGTTCTGCTGCTGCACAAAACATGCTTCTTATGATGGAAGAGCTAGGCTTAGGCGGCTGCTGGGTTGGTGTTGCTCCAACACAGGAGAAGATGGATTATGTATCAAAAACTTTAGATATCCCATCTAATATTCTGCCTTTCGCTTTATTATCTTGCGGATACCCAGCAGGCGAAAATAAACCAAAAGATAAATTTAATCCTGAAAGAGTACATTATATTGACTAAATTTACCTATAAAAAAATCATGCTGAAAGACTGGCTATTCAAACCAGTCTTTCAGCATTTATGTTTATTTATAAAATTTAATCGTTAGTTTGCTCAATAACTTTTATATGTAGCTCATCTGTGTTAGAAGTTGGAACTTCAGAAGGGCAAGAAGTCATTAGCTCAGAAGCATTCTGTACCTTAGGGAAAGGAATAACATCTCTAATATGCTCTTTCTCTAATAGTACCATTACAAGCCTGTCAAGCCCAAATGCAAGCCCGCCATGAGGAGGCACACCATATTTGAAAGCATCTAACAAGAAGCCAAAACGCTCCTCAGCCTCTTCTTTTGAGAAGCCTAGAATTTCAAACATCTTGTGCTGAACTTGTTGGTCGCTAATTCTAATAGATCCTCCGCCAATCTCATAACCGTTGATGATTAAGTCATAAGCGTTTGCACGAACACGAGCAAGGTCTGTTTCAATATACTGCATGTCTTCTGGCTTTGGTTGTGTGAATGGATGGTGCTTAGCATAGTATCTTCCATCTTCTGGAATGTACTCTACAAGTGGGAAATCAGTTACCCATAGCAAATCAAAAGTGCCAGCCTTAATTAGGTCAAGTCGCTTTGCAACAGCAAGTCTTAGCTGACCTAAAGCATCAAATACTATATCGTTATTGGTGTCGCCAACTATTAAAAGCACATCGCCAACCTCAAAGTTAACTCTAGCATCAATTCCCGCTATTTCCTCAGCAGATAAGAACTTTTCAAAAGAACTTGAACGATTTTCTTCTGTGTAACGAGTGAACGCAAGTCCCTTAGCTTTGTATAGCTTAGCAACTTCTGTTAGTTTATCAACTTCTTTACGAGTTAGTGTTGAAGCAGCGCCTTTAATGTTAATAGCTCTAACAGATCCGCCGCCCTCAATAGCTCCCTTAAACACAGCAAATTCTGTGTCCTTAACTATGTCAGAAATATCGTTTAATAAAAATCCAAATCTAGTATCAGGCTTATCAGAGCCATAATTCTCCATAGCTTCAGCATAAGTTAATCGCTTTAATGGAAGAGAAACTTCCATATTCATAAACTCAGCAAAAATCTTTTTAATTAAGCCCTCATTCATTGAGATTACATCCTCTTGGTCAACAAAGGACATCTCAAGGTCAATTTGAGTAAATTCTGGTTGTCTGTCAGCACGAAGGTCTTCATCTCTAAAGCATCGTGCAATTTGAAGATATCTATCAAAGCCAGAAAGCATAGAAAGCTGTTTGTAAAGCTGAGGAGATTGAGGAAGGGCGTAGAACTTGCCTTTATGCACACGAGATGGCACAAGATAATCTCTAGCTCCCTCTGGAGTTGATTTAATTAGGATAGGAGTTTCAATCTCAACAAAGCCTTGTTGGTCAAAGTAATCTCTAACTAGCTTCACAATTCTATGACGAGCGATAATATTCTTCTGCATTTCAACAGTTCTTAAATCAAGGTATCTATATTTTAAACGAAGCTCTTCATTTATTCCCTCTCTATCAATCTCAAAAGGAGGTGTTTCAGACTTTGCTAAAATTTCAAGCTCTGTTACAAAAAGCTCAATCTTGCCTGTTGGAATGTTGTCATTTTTAGAAGAACGCTCTCTAATAACGCCCTTTGCAGCAACAACAAACTCACTTCTTAGTTTAGAAGCAGTTTCAAAAACCTCTCTATTGCTGCTATCATCAAAAGCAAGCTGTGTAATGCCTGATCTATCCCTTAAATCAGCAAAGATAAGGTTTCCTAAATCTCTTTGCTTTGCAATCCAACCAGCTAACACAACTTCATCGCCAATATTATGCTTTATTGTTTCTCCAGCATAACAACTTCTTTTAAGCTTCATTATTCTCTCCTCCAAAATTCTCTAAATAATCATTAAGCACAATAACATTAAAGGTTTCAGCAAATTTATCTGAAAGTGTAATAACAGTTTCTGTTCCATCGGACATTTTCTTTAGCTTTGCTTCTCCTGAAGTTATCTCATCATCTCCAAGCACCATTGTATAGGCAGCGCCAATTTTGTTTGCATATCTCATCTGCGCCTTAACGCTTCTGCCAACGCTATCTTGTTCTGCGTGTATATTCTCTGCCCTAAGATCACTAACTAGCTTAACAGCCTTAATAGTGGCAGCTTCGCTCATTGTGCCAATATAAAGCTGGCAGGTTTCGTTTTGTGGAAGAGGGGCATTTTGGTCATTCAATAGCATAATCAGCCTTTCTAAGCCAAGTCCAAAACCAATTCCAGGAGCTTCTGGGCCGCCTAGCATTTCTGCAAGCCCATCATATCGTCCGCCACCACAAACAGTTAGCTCTCCGTCTTTAGTATCAACAATAAACTCGAACACAGTCTTGGTGTAGTAGTCAAGCCCTCTAACTATGTTAGGGTCAACCTTATAGTTAATGCCAACAGTATCAAGCATGTTTTTAACTGAAGAGAAGTGTGTACTACAATTCTCGCAAAGCTTGTCTAACATACGAGGAGCATTCTTCGCTATCTCGCTGCATTTAGGGTTTTTGCAGTCAATTATTCTTAGTGGGTTCTTTTCAAGCCTTTCAAGGCAGGTTGCGCAAAGCTCGCTTTCACGCTCCTTAAAATAACCAACTAGCTCTGCTTGATACATAGGACGGCAGGTTGGACAGCCAATAGAGTTGACATTTAATGAAAAGTCCTTTAGCTCTAGCGCTTTTAAGAAATTATAAGCCAAAGATATTGCCTCATAATCAGCAACAGGAGAAGATGTTCCTAAAACTTCAACGCCAAACTGATTAAACTCTCTAAATCTTCCTCTTTGTGGTCGCTCTGCACGATAACATCTCATAAGATAGCTAAGCCTTACAGGAAGGTTGCCGCCAAGAAGCCCATTCTCTATAGCAGCCCTTAACACACTAGCTGTGCCTTCTGGCTTTAGTGTTATACTGCGCTCTCCTCTATCAGTAAATGTATACATCTCTTTTTGTACAACATCGGTTGTATCGCCTATTCCACGAGTGAAAAGCTCTGTATATTCAACATTCGGTGTTCTAATCTCTGAAAAGCCATACTTAGCCGCTGTTTCTAAAGCAATACGTTCAACATATCGCCATTTAACTGTATCTTCAGCAAGCAAATCTTGCATTCCTTGCAATGAGGCTATTTTGTTCTTGCTCATTTCTTTTCCCCAATCTGTAAATTCATTTTATTCTTTATTTTAGCACAATTACCGCTCAGTTTCAACCTATTTTATTACTTTATTACATTTATTAGCCACCCACACATAATAGGAGTGATAGATATAAACCTAAATCAAAATAAAACGCAAAAAATCCTTAGCCGCCCACACATAAACCGAACACGTTTTATAAGGAATAGGAAGCCTGTTTACAGCGTCAAAGCCTTTTGCAATACGAAAGTATTACTGCAAGTCTTTTCCTTGTAACCAAACCTCCTATTTCTTATAAAATCTTTGACCTCACATTGCTGTATTTGTGACTTAGGCAAGGAGGACGAAGAAAGCATATGCGCATATGGTGATGAGGAGGACGAAGCATAAGGTGCGAATACAGCAATGTGAGGCGGATTCGGATTATGTGTGGGTGGCTAGGGTGTCCAATATAATCTGATTATTCTGGGTCGAAGATTTATAAATCAGATAGTAGGTTTTATAAGAAGGCAAAGGCTTTTGTAATGCTGTCGCATTACAAAAGCCTTTAACACACTTAGAGAGCCTAATATCTGCTTTCTAAACTGATTCGGATTATATCGGTCACCCTATAGCAAAACTACAAGGATTTTTCAAACAAACTAAACAATTATATCTGACTTGTCTTTAACTTCAAAAGAGGCGAAATATTTTTCTTCCATTGGAATCCATTTAGATTTAAAAATAGAGGCAACCTCTTCGCCATTTCTTTTGATAATCCTTCTCATCTGTTCTTCTGAAGAGATAGAGGAAAAAACTTTAATATCAGCATATTCATTAAAATAAGGATGATGGCTGTATGAGCCTTCTATAAGCTTAATTTTAGAGCTTTTTATATCAACACTACCATTAAAATCCATTATTCGGCAATCAAAAACTCTATAAGATAAGCCAAGGCTTTCATTCAAATGTGGGAGTATTTCCTCAGAAAATCTCTCATAATCCACATTACCTCCAGCCTCTAAAAGCCTTTCCTCTGTTCTTTTTTGCAAAGGCAGAAAAAAATCGTCCATGTGGATAATATCGCAGCCTAGAATAGCAGAAAGCTGCTTTGCCATTGTCGACTTTCCAGAACCGCATCTTCCATCTATTGAAATAACGCAAGTATTAGATTCTAATAAATAAGAGTTTATATGCTCTAAAATTGGCAAAAGGCGCAAGAGCTTAGTATCAACAATTCGATATGCTGGCTTTTCAGCCTTTCTATACTCCTCGCTATGATGTACAGCACAAATGCCGCTTTTTAAATACTCATCAAAATACGCATTAAAATCAAGGCTGGAAAAACTAAAGGTTTTTTCAGCCACAAGCTTTTTAGTTTCCTCAAGATAAGCCATAAACTTATCTTTTGAGCCTTCATTTTGATCATTCTTATAGCAAAACATCTCAAACAACCAGTTAATAGGCAAGCTTTTTTTTTTCCAAGCGACTATATTAACTCTCGCTATATCGTCTGATATCTGTTCATATAAAGGGACATCTTGATAAATGCTCGTATCAATGCTCTCAAGCTCTTGATATAAATATTCTCTCGCTCTTTGTTTATCTTGAATTAAATGCTCTGCCCCAAAGGCAGCTTGATAACAAAGCTTTATTAGGTCTTGTGGTTTCATTGAGCTGTGCAGCCTCGACTGAATTAGTAGATTATCTGAAAAAGTCATATTCACTATCCTTGTTCAATTTCTTTTTCGCAAAGCTTTATCTTGCGTTCTAGCCTTGAAACAATTTCTTGTTGCTTTGCTATAGTTTCAAGAAGTATTTCCTTCTGCTCAAGCAGAATTTCTTTTCTCTGCCCTGCTGTATGGCTTCCCTGCCTAAACAAATCCATATACTGAACTAAAACATCTATTGGAAGCCCAGCGTTTCTCATGCAACGTATGAATTGTATCCAGTTGCAGTCTTCTTCGCTATAGTTTCTTATTCCCCCAGAAGTCCTGCTAATGGGAGAGATAAGCCCTATCTTTTCATAATACCTTAGTGTGTCTGGCGTTAAACCATATTTCTCACTAACTTGTGCTATTGTCATTAAGCAATGCTCCTCTTGCCAAGAGATGACTTTTCAACTGCCACTACAATCATAGGAACAATAATTAGCTGAGCAATGATCCCTGGTATTGCATATATTAAAGCTCCAGATATGAACATTTGGAAGGTGAAGCTTCCGCCTGTGCTTGCAAGAAGTATGAACTGAACTGCCCCCCATACTATTCTTCCAGCAATCATCGCTGTGATAAGGCTTATGTATAGTCTTGTTATGCTTCTCTCGCCACTAAAATAGATTAGCGATGCAACTAAACCATAAACTGCCATTTCAAATGCCATTGCTATTGCAACTGGGAATAGTGGCGGCATACCAAATAAAAGCGAGCGCAAAATTGGCGAAACAAAGCCAACTGCCATTCCATATTTTCCTCCTAGCAATAATGCGCATATCAAAACTGGGAAGTGCATTGGTGAAAGCATGCTTCCAATTTGTGGTATTTGCCCTATTAGAAAAGGCAGTACCAGTCCTAAAGCCAAAAAGAAGCCAGATAAGGTTAATTTTGTTGTGTTAGAATAATTCATTGTTTTCCTCCAAATTTTATTTTACATTATTATACACTATGGAGTTAACTCCAAGTCAAGGGTTTTTGAAAATAAAATTATTATAAATCTTTAATGCCGATAAAAAAAAGAGATGTGAATTATCACATCTCCTTTTTAAAATCCCTTTTCGCTCGTATCCTTAGAGCAGGATATTATTATTGTTATTACTTCTCTTCGTATAGCTCTATGATTGTATCGTCTTTAATTACAAAAGCAAGCCTTGCAGTTTCGCTCGCTTGAGCTGGCCCAAAAATAAGCTGATCAGCATCTTCGATATACTTTTCTAGATTATCAACTTTATAAGCCACATGAGGATTTTTGTGCATAATCTCTGGGAAAGGAGTTCCCTCCTCAAACTTTAAATACTCAATTTTATACTCATGATCATCAGGATTGCTCATCCAAAGCTTCATACCCTCCACATAAGTCATATTAGGCTTTTTGTTTGTTACAGGTATTCCAACATGCATATATGTTGCTGACATAATCGTTCTCCTTTATATTTTATTTGCTATGTAATACTTCTTCATACACTTCAAAAGCTTCTTTAGCCTTATAGCCTTCATGCACAACCTTTGAAATAGCCATTGCCATTCCTAGCGGTGACTCTGATTGGAAGATGTTTCTTCCCATATCAACGCCCCTTGCGCCAGACTGTATTCCCCTATAAGCCATCTCTAAAGCATCAAGCTCTGGGATTTTCCTTCCTCCAGCAATAACTATAGGAACTGGACAGGCAGAAACTATGTTCTCAAGCCCCTCGCAATAATATGTCTTGATAATATTAGCTCCAGTTTCAGCCAGAATTCTAGTTGCTAACAAGAAATACTGCTCAGTTCTCTCAAGCTCTTTTCCGACTGCAACAACGCCTAAGGTTGGTATCCCATACTTAGTTCCAGCATCAACTGTTCGGCTTAAAAGCTCAAGGCTTCTTGACTCTCCCTTAGAGCCAATAAAGGTTTGTACTGCAACGCAATCAGCATTCATTCTTATTGCATTTTCAATATCGCAAGAGATACCTCCGCCATTTGTCATATCATCAAACAAAACAGAGCTATCATATGTCACACGAAGGCATTTAGCAACATTGCTCATTGGGGAAATGCTTGTTCTTAGCGCTCCCCTAGTCGCCATTAAAACATCGACATGCGGCATTAGTGGAGGTATTGCAATATCAAGCCTTTCAAGCCCTGAAGTTGGTCCCATTATATAGCCATGATCAAACGCAAGCATAACTGTGTTGCCTGAATCTGCCCTAAATAAACGAGCTAATCTATTCTGCATTCCCCAGTCGCAAGCAAATGCCCCTTTTATACTATTTGCTCCACCTAAAGCTGGTGTGTCTAGGTGAAAGTTCTTTGCTGATTTGTTTCCGCTATTATCTGCCATAGCTATATCCTCCGTTTACTACTTTGTTAAATATGGTGTTTTACAAGGCGCATTCCATAGTCTTAATAGCTCATCGTCCATACGAGCCATGAACATTTGGAAGCCAGCTTGCTCTTGTACTGTTAAAATTTCGCCAACTTGCTGAGCAACAACTTCAATTCCCTTAGCTTTTAGATAATTTTCGCAGTGGCGATAAATAATTAGTTGCTCCATTAGAGTTGTTGCGCCTGTGCCGTTGATGATTAACAGTATCTTTTCGCCTGATTTTAAGGAAAGGTCATTTATTAAGCCGTTAACCATAATTTCAGCTGTTTCGTTAGCAGACTTCATTTTTTGTCGGCCGCCGCCGCCCTCACCATGCTGACCCATTCCAATTTCCATTTCGTCATCTGCAAGTTCAGCAAGCTTCGCTCCGTTTGATGGATGAGTAGCTCCTGTTGCTGCAACAGCAAGTGTCGCCATATTATCAGCAAATCTTGCTGCAATTTCATATACTTCCTCTAGGCTCTTGCCCTCAGCAGCAGCAGCTCCTGCTATTTTATATGTAGGAACGCAACCAACAAGACCTCTTCTATCATCAGCATTTTCTCTTGGTGCGTTTGAGATATCCTCTTGAGTTACAAGCTTTTTAACATTAACTCCAGCCTTTGTTAGCTGCTTCATCGCCATGTTAGCAGCAAGCATATCGCCAGCATGGTTAAGCACAACAAAAAGCACTCCCTTGCCTTTTTCAGCCATATTAACTGCATCTACACAAGCTTGCGGACCAGGAGCTGCAAATACATCGCCAACAACAGATATATCCACCATTCCCTCGCCAACAAAGCCGCTAATTGCTGGCTCATGTCCAGAGCCGCCCAAGGTTACTATTGTAACTCTATCAGCAGTTTCAAGTTTTTTATTAATGATTTGA
Organism: uncultured Oscillospiraceae bacterium; assembly: GCA_964369265.1. Taxonomy (GTDB): domain Bacteria; phylum Bacillota; class Clostridia; order Oscillospirales; family Ruminococcaceae; genus DAMCAP01. Next base: position 2,515 of record CAYJEV010000057.1, on the reverse strand, counting down.
TTATCCTCGCCACGAATTAGCAGTTCTTTGTTGGACATTACAAGCCCGTCTAATAGTTCGTCAGTTAAATTTGCTGGATCATTGATGAATTTTTTCATTTGTTTATCTCCTCATTATTTTTATTTTAAAGGGTTATTTTGATTTTAAATATCCCTCATATAAACCACGAATAAAAGTCGCTGTGCTTTCAGCTCCTGCATCGGCTGTGCCGATAGTCTGCTCTTTATAGCTCTTTGCTCGCCCAAACTTTGAAACAAAGCCCTCTGAAGCTTTTGCGCCTTTCAGAGCTGCTTCGCTGGCATTTTTTAGTATTGCTTCAATGTCATCATCTGAATTGTTAGCAGCTTGTACAGCTGGTATAAGGGCGTCCATCATTGTTTTATCCCCAACTTTCGCTGTGCTAATGCTTTGCATTTCAGCAAGGCTACTACTAAACATAGCTTTTAGGTCGCTTGGAGAAACTTCGCTTAACTCCTCTGCCATGTCTTCGGTTAGTCCGCCAATCATTGTGCCATATAAAGGGCCAGCACTGCCGCCTTTAACGGCTAGTATAGCCATGCCTAGATCAGAGAAATAACCTTTGATTGACTCTGAATCCCAGCTTTCTGCTGAATTTTTTATCAGCCCTGCCACTTTTGATATAGTAATGCCATGATCCCCATCGCCAAATTTTGCATCAATCTCACTAAATCTTGCTGAGTTTTCTTCTAGTAGATCGGCTGTGTAGCTCATCATACATTGTATATTAGATTTTGTTAGCATAAATTCCTCCTAGCACAAATTTTATACCTATATAATAACTTAATTTCCATATATTTTCAATACATTTGAACTAATTTATCATATTGCTTAAATATCGTTATAAAAAATTGTGCATAAAAGCAAAATAGAACCGTCGTACGACAGCTCTATTTCAGATTTATGAGATGAAAACTAGAATTCAAATTTATAAATTGTATTTACAATTATAGTATCAATCTTATGTGATGCTAAGTTGATGGATAATCGTTTTTCAATATCAATATTTTAACAAATATTACTAAAAGATAAAAGCAAGGTTGTGTAAAGTTAATATGTTATTTATGTGGTATGGTAGGAATTGAAGCAATATAATCTAAAGGATTTTAAAATCAGATATCTGGCTATTTGAATACGTTTTAGTACCTTCCCTAAAATCAACTTAATTTTCCTCCAAACAAGCCGATAAATACTATATAACAAATTTTATAGAGTTGTGAGGAGGAAAGCCATATGAAAGTTATGAATGATGTTTATATTAAAGGGCAAAGAAATGCCATTAAAGAGATTAAGAAAAAATATGAAGCCTCATCAGCCAAAACTGTTGTAATGGCTGACAGCTTTTCGCAAAAATCCCTAGACGACTACGATAAAAACACACTTGAGCGTTATCTCGAAGAAAAGAGAGCAGCTCTTGAAGCCCTTAATAAAAAAGAAGAGTTTGAGGCTGAAATGGCTGCTTCTAAATCAGAAATCGAGGGCGTTATTAACACCTTTGACGTTTTGCTAAAATGCCTAAAGATAGCAACTCGAATTATTAGTGGAGATAAAGTTCCGCCTCAAGACGAAAAGTTGCTGCTTGAGAATTTCCCTGATATATATAGCGCCTCAAAAACGCTCGCAAAACAAAAGGAAGAAGGCAAAAAACACAAAAGCCTTGCAGACAAAATTGAAGATCCATCGGAAAGCGCTCCCTCTGAAACAGATACAAAGCTTAGAGAAAGCCTTAATGAGTCTATTTCACAGATTGAAACTGCCCTTGCCGACTTTAACACTACAAATTCAAGATAACACAGAATATGCAGTTATAGATTAAATCTATAACTGCTTGTTTTCTATATGAATTAGCAATTTTACTTTAGCCTCAACAAACGTTATACTATAAAAAACACTGTTCTGGAGGGTTAAAAATGAATATAAAAAAAGAAGTTAGCTTAAATAAGATACTTAAGGATGCTGAAGATGGTTTTGCAGGAGGATTTTTTTGTTGCGAGGCTTTGGTTGCATCTGTTATAGATAATTTTGAGATGGACGTTCCAAAAGAAGTTATCGCAATGACTTCAGGCATGGCTGTTGGTGTTGGAAGTGCTGGTTGCATTTGTGGTGCATTAAATGGTGGTGTTATGTTGCTAGGCATGATTTTTGGGCGCTCAACTCCTGATAAAGGGCATGGCGATCCTGCTGTTGTTAAAACAATGGAGCTGACAAATGAGCTTCACGACTGGTTTAGAAAAGCCAATGGCAAAAATACAAACTGCTGCCGAATACTAACTAAAGAGTTTGACACTTCTGTTGGTGCACACGCTGCCCAATGTAAGCATTTCACTGGTCTTGGTGCAAAGGGTGTTTCCGAGATTATTATGAGAGAGTTTGGAGTTAAAAATCTTGACATTAAAGCTTAATATTAGCTTTCCAACACTTATAACTACTTAGTAAAACAAAATTTATATTAGATTTAGTGAAAAATGAAGAATGAAAAGTGAAAAGTTAATGTATC
>CAYJEV010000056.1:0-11643 GCA_964369265.1 uncultured Oscillospiraceae bacterium | reverse complement strand
AAAAAATTTAGCAAAACTTTTACTCTACCTGGCGGAACACTGCAAGTTTAATGCAAATCCCTTACGCATTCGCTGCGCATATACAAATAGATAAAAACTTCTCCTCTGCCGTTGCAGCCCTTGAAGTCAACACAATAGGGCATTTTGCACCAGCTATAAAACCAGCCATTCTCGCTCTCATTGTGTTAGAAAGCATTTTGCCCATAATGTTTCCAGCATGAATGTTGGGAGCAACTAAAATATCAGCGTCCCCAGCAACTTCGCTCTTATATCCCTTAAAGTCAGCTGCTTCTTTATCCATAGCGCAGTCGTATGAGATAGGGCCTTCAACAACGCAGTCAGCGATTTCGCCCTTTAAATTCATCTCTTTAAGCTCGCTTGCTTCTATAGTTTCAGGCATTTTAGGATTAACCTTTTCAACACAACAAAGCACGCCAACCTTCGGCTTTTTATAGCCTATCTTTTTAAATGTCGCAACAGCATTCTCAATTATGCACTTCTTTTGCATTAAATCAGGATAAGGAAGCATTCCTCCATCAGTCACAACAACAAGCTTATGATATGTTGGTATCTCAAACATGCTTATATGGCTCATGATAGAACCAGTTGAAAGTCCTGTTTCTTTATTCGCAACAGCTTTTAGTATATGCTTAGTATCGACAAGGCCTTTCATTAAAAAGTCAGCCTTGCCTTCCCTAACTATAGTAACAGCCTTGTCGCAACATTTAAGCAAATCCTGCTCATCATAAACCTCAAATTCCTCTGGATTTCCTCCAAGAGCTTTAATTTCAGATTTAATAATGTTTTCATCACCAACTAAAATTGGTGTGATAATGCCTTTGTTATAGGCATCAAGCACAGCTTCTAGTGTGTGGTTATCGGCTGCCGCTGCAACAGCCATTCTCTTTTTCTCTTTGCTAGATTTCAGTGTGTCAATAAGTTGCTCAAAGTTGGTTATAGTCATATTTCCCTCCTCATATTTTAACGCAAAGCCTTACTTAGCCTCAGCGCTATACTTATCAAAAATCTCCTCAAAATGTTCCTCTGGCATTCTAAAATAGATGTAACTATCGTGGCTTAATCTTTTCAGTGCAAGAGTTGGGTCGTTTCCTAGCTTAAATATATGTATATACGAGCTTCTGTCTGCATTGTAAAGGCTTAGAACAGAGTTTTTTGGTATGTCAAATTCATAAACAGGGGTGTAGATAGTAAGCTCTGGAATTGAATAAAACTCCTCAAGCTCTGTTCCTGATAACACACCATGCCCTTCAAGATTGTTAATGCTAAATATCATTTCATCAAACTCGGCATTGCCAGCCCTAATGCTTGTATCGGCATTTGCACGAACTAGCTCTAATATATAATCATATCTATCGCGAGGGAAGAAATATTCCACTTCCTGAACATCACTTACATGAACTATTGTTGTTTCGCCAAATTCAGCCACAACCTTATCTCCAGCCAACAGCTCAAAATCAACATAAGAGCCTTCGTATGTCGCCTGTTTCCACTCATCAGCAATTACATTTTCGTTTATTGTTGTTCTAAGCCCTGGTGTTATAGGCAGTGTAACTCCGTTTATGCGCGCGTGTGTCGCAGAATCCATAATAGAAATAATATCCACTTCTTCGGCAGGTATCAGAATAATTTCTGGCGCAGATGATGAGGAGCTTGCTTCTGCCCCACCAAAGTTCCCAAACAAAGCAAGGGCAACTCCAATCCCCACCAACAAAACAACTAAAATGATTAGTATAATTATAAGTTTTTTCTTGTTTGGTTTAGGCTTGTCCTCTTTTTTAGGTTTTTCGGCTTTGTCGCCTTTTTTTCGCTTGAACAGCTTGCCGATCCCTCCAAAAATGCCTTTAAAGACTTTAAATATTCCACCAAAAATGAGCTTGAACACCTTGAAAATACCGCCAAAAATCCCTTTAAAAACTCTACCAATTGCGCCGAATATGCTTTTAAGTTTGTTCATAAAATACTCCTCACTTAAATAATTCCATTATACTCAATTATAATACAATTTTCTTCCATAATCAAGCAATATTACTAATTTCATTTCGCTACTAAACATTAAATTATTGATTATAGCTTTTAATTGTGATATACTCTATATTTAGATAAACTTTGGCTTTTAGAGGCATTTACTATATCGAAAGAAATGCTTATTATTGACAATGTAATGAGTTGTTCGTTAATAAATATTGCTCTATGAATGAAGCTTTAAATAATACAAAATAAAATATAGATAGGAGATATGGGGAATGGGAGCAGTTATGTTTCAGGGGACAGCCTCTGGGGTTGGTAAATCGACATTAACAATGGCGCTTTGCCGCTTGCTTGCTAATAAGGGGGTAAGGGTTGCGCCTTTTAAAGCTCAGAACATGACTAGCAATAGTCAGTTTATAGGCGAGGGCAAAATGATTGCGAGCTCTCAGGTTATGCAGGCTGTGGCTTGTAAAATTAAGCCAGATGAGAGAATGAATCCAATACTATTAAAGCCAATAAAGAATGGTGGCTGTGAAGTTGTGCTAAAGGGCGAAAGCCTTGGGGAGTTTGTTGCGCACAAGTTTAATGATAGAAAAAAAGAGCTAAAGTCAATAGTAGTTGATTGCTATAACTCTTTGCTCAATGAATATGATGTTGTGGTGGCTGAAGGCTCTGGAAGCCCTGTTGAGCTTAACTTAAACAAGGATGATGTTGCTAATATGGGATTTGCGACTGCTGTAAGCTGCCCTGTTATACTTGTTGGCGATATTTCAAGAGGGGGAGTGTTTGCCTCAATTGTTGGAACAATGGAGCTTTTTAGCGAAGAGGAAAGAGCTTTAGTTGCTGGCACTGTTGTTAACAAGCTGAAAGGCAAGACAGAGTATTTCGAGGATGGAAAACGCATTTTAAAAGAGAAAACTGGAGTTGATTGCCTTGGGGTTATCGCACATCTTGATTTAAATTTAGAGGACGAAGACGATTTAACCGAGGACGGAATAATGAAAACAGAGGAAATTATCTCAAAGTCAATTGGCGATATGGATTATCATAGCTATAGGGAGAAAGAGCTTGATAGGTTGGCGGCTGAATTTGAGAAAATGATAGATTTTGAAAGTTTATGGAGGATAATAAGCAATGGCAAATAAGTTTGTAGCATCTTTTAGTGGTGGAAAGGATAGCATGCTTTCTGTGGCAAAGCAGATAGAGGCTGGCTGGGAGGCTGTAGCTTTAATGAACACCTCAAGAGAAACGAATACTAGCTGGTTTCACTGCATTCCAAAGGAGCTTTTGCAGGCTGTGGCTGATAGCATGGAGATTCCACTAAAAATTATAAACACTAAGGGAGGAAGCGAATACGCTCCCGATTTTGAAGCAGCTCTTAAACATTATAAAGAAACAGAGGGCATTTCTGGCTGTGTCTACGGCGACATTGATCTTCAAGCGCATAGAGATTGGTGCGAAGAGAGATGCCACCCTTTAGGGCTGGAGGCTATTTTTCCACTATGGCAGAAGAATAGAGTTGAGGTTGTTAAAGAATTTATAAATCGTGGCTTTAAGGCTGTTATTGTTGTTGTAAACACAAAGCTGCTTTCTGCTGATTTTATTGGAAAAGAACTAACGCTTGAAACGATAGAGAAAATAGCAGAGTATGGCGCTGACCCTTGCGGAGAGAACGGCGAGTTTCACACATTTGTATATGATGGGCCAGTATTTAAAAAGCCTGTCAACTTCATATTATCAGAAGAACAGGTTATTGACCACTATGTTATAAGGCAACCAATGGCAAATAAATAGTAAATAAACATCAAATTATTTACTAACTTTTCAGTTTTTGTTAGATTATTTTATCAGTAGGTCAGAATACTTAAAAAGCTTAGTGTTTTTGTCATTATATTATCAAACTTTAATTGACAAATTTAATAAAAGGTCATATAATTGCTTTATTGAGAGCTAGTTTATGAGCTAGTTTGAATAAGAATTAGCTTTAGTGATTTTATATTCCTCCAATAGCGTTTTATATGGCAGAGGGGTATATTTATTAGGAGGAAATGATTATGGATGTTTCTAGTCAGCAAAATTCACATATTGACGTTAGATTTAACGTTAAAAGTTATGAGCAGTTTCTCATAGATAATGAGGTCTATAAGTTCAACAAAATTTGCATGACAGAAGTAGTGAATGCAGACATGATGATGGCAAATTTTGATGAAGAAAAATATTACCGCACTAGCGCTGAAATCCTTGCTATGGGCAATATGGCTTATAAACAGATGGGAATAGATAATATCATTCATGTTTATATTCATTCCTATAAAACATTTATGGCAGTTGCAAATGATAGTATTAGTGATGAAGATTTTTACAAGCTAATGAAAACTAATCACGAACAATATGAGCTTATAAGAGGGCAACAAACAGGGCTTAGCGGTGTGTCAAGGTTTGCAATTGCCTTTGGAACTGATTTAGTTAATCGCTGCCTTAGTGCGTACTATGCAAATAAGGATTTGCAGAACAACTTTATTGAGGTTACAAACGAAAAGGAAAAGCTTGAGCAACAACGTGAAGATTTATTAAAGCTTTTTGATGTGTTGACATATGCGCTTAAAAACGATAAAGTTGTGCCATTTTTTCATGGCATACACAACAACAAACTAAACAAGATAACCAAATACGAAGCTTTGATGAGAGTTATTGACGAAGGTGGGCGCATTCATTATCCAGCAAGCTTTTTAGAGGCTGCAAAAAAACTAAAGCTCTATCTTCCTTTAAGCAAGGCGATGATTGATAAATCCCTAAAAATGTTTGAAGGGAAGGAAAGCGCTCTTAGCATTAACATATCTTTATATGATGTGCAGTCAGACGATTTTAGAGAATGGTTTTTGCCAAGGCTGAAAGCTCATCCTCATCCAGAAAGAGTTATAATCGAATTTGTTGAAACTGAAAATTACAGCAATAATAATCTTCTCTTTGAGTTTTTAGAAGAGGTTAGAAAGTTAGGTTGCTTAATTGCTGTGGATGATTTTGGTGTTGGCTATGCAACATACACCTCAATAATCTCTCTAAAACCAGATATCATCAAAATTGATGGCGATATTATAAGAACTTTAGTGACTAGAAAAGACAGCAATATTATATTAGATTCCATCTGCTATATGGCAAGGCTGATAGGCTCTGAAATTGTTGCGGAGTTTGTTGAAAATGAGGATATTCAAAAAATTATAGTTGCAAACTCAATCGAAAGCTCTCAAGGCTATTATTTTGTAAAGCCAGAAAGCTTTGATAACTTGGATATACTATAATATTAACTTCGATTCGGTTTTGCATTTGTGTTAATAGTTAATAATCAAAAATAATAGACAAATTAAACCCACCAATTTTTTTGGTGGGTTTAATGTCGTTATTATTCAGCTACTTTTTCACCAGCATTATCTTTAAAGTTCTTTAGACCTTCAAGAGTTCTGCCATTTTCTTTCATTTGAGCAATCTTTTCCTTCGCTTCTTCAGCAGTTAAGCCGTTAGCTTCTGCGAATTGATTAAACATGCCCTCAAAATTAGCCTTTGCTTCCTCTAAAGATATTCCTTTGGCTTCAAGGTTAGCTTTCATCTCAGCTAGTCCCTCAGCAGTTTTTCCGCTCGCCTTAAAAGCATCAAGCTTTGCTTTTGCTTCTTCTTCAGTTAATCCTTTGCTTGCTGCAAACTCTGCTAGCTTGTTAGATGCATTTGCCTTCGCTTCCTCTAAGGTTAAGCCTTTTTCTTCTAGCATTTGCTTTGCATTTTGAAATCCTTCAAGAGTATGTCCTTTTGATTTAAATCCTTCTGCTGGAATTGCTGGAGAATCTTCTGCTGCAAAGGAAGTAACTCCCATGCTAGTAACTGCCATAATTCCTGCTAGTGCTAATGTTGTGATTTTCTTTGTAAACATAATATCGTTTCCTTTCTTTCAGGGCTTTAATTTTATTTGTTTCCCCTGTGACTATAGTATATAACATTCGGCTGTGGAAAATCATCGGTTAAAAATAGGCAAAGTATAGGCAGTTTTCTAAACGTCTTTACATAGCATAACAGCCTTGATATACTATATATAAGATGAAAGCAGATTAAGAGGAGAAAACATTAAAATGAAGATATATATAGCAGATGATGAAAAGAGCATTCGAGATATAATTAGTAGCTTCTTAAAGAATAGTGGTTATGAAGTCACTTCTTTTGAAAGTGGCGATGATTTGAAAAAGGAGTTTGAAAAAAATCCTTCTGACATGGTGATATTAGATGTTATGATGCCAGGAAACGATGGAATTACTATATGTTCAGCAATAAGGGAAAAGCATAATGCTCCTATAATTATAGTATCAGCAAAAGATAGTGAGCTTGATAGAATAACGGGAATTACAATGGGGGCAGACGATTATTTAGTTAAACCGTTTGCTCCAATGGAGCTTGTTGCTAGAGTTAATTCAATATTTAGGCGAATGTCTTTTAGCGAGAGCGTTAAGGCTAAAAACATACTAACTTATGGCGATATCGAAATGGATATTTCAATGAGGAGGTGCAGTGCAAGAAAAGAGAAGCTAGATGTAACACCAACAGAGTTTGCTTTGATGGCATATATGTTTGAAAATAGCGACAAGGCGGTTTCAAGAGAGGAACTATTAAAAAATGTGTGGAAATTTGAATATGAAGTCGATACCAAAGCCTGCGATGATGTATTAAAAAGGCTTAGGAAAAAGCTTATCAAAACAAATGTGCGAATAACCTCGGTTTGGGGATATGGGTTTAAGCTAGAGATTTCGGAAAGTGAGGGGTAAGGAAAATGATTACAATACGCAAAAGAATATCAAGGCCATATCTAGCTATTATAATTGCTGTTCCTATCTGTATTTTAATTCTATTTAACCTAATTGTAAGCCATTATAGCAAAATGGAAGGAGAAGAAAGCTTAATGAATGCCGTTAGCACAATAAGAGAAAGCATTGAAAATGGCAATCAGCAAAATCTTCTCAATTTATTAAAAATGCGTTTTCAGCAAGGCGATACAGAGCTTATTGTTTATAATAAGCATGGAGAAATGTCGAGGATGTTTAATCAAAAAGAAAATTTTGTAACAGGTGAGATAGCAAAAATTGCTTATGAGGAAACAAACAAGGCTGGAATAAATGAAATATCCTCCTTTAAATATGATGGTGATAGCTATTATGTTATTTCTGTTGAGTATGAAAGCAAATCTATGGACGATAGGATTGTGTATATAGTTAAAGGGTTTATACTTGATGAATTTGTGACAGCTGTTAATTTGGTACTGCTTATGGTGTCAATTATAATAACTGCTATAGCAGTATATGTTTCGACAAGAGTTACCAATTCTGTAGCTAAGCCAATCGAACGAATAACAAATCTAGTCGAGAACATGAAATCAGATGAGATAATCATTATTGACGATAAAAGCGATAGCCTTGAACTGCAAAAGCTCACAAACGAAATTAATGCTCTTAACAAAAGGATTTATTATTACAACGAAAGCCAAAAGAACTTTTTGCATAACGCTTCCCACGAACTTCGCACACCTCTAATGAGTATACAAGGCTATGCTGATGGCATTGAGATGGGAGTTTTTGAAGACGCAAAGGGCACTGCTCATTTAATTTCAGAACAGAGCAAAAGGCTAACAAGGCTGGTCGATAGCTTATTAACCCTAGCAAGGGCAGAAAACTTTAACTCAAATAAAAAGCTCGAAAGGCTGAATGTGAGCGAGGCATTATCAAATATGATTGGCATGTATAAAGGCTATGCTTTGAGCAGTAACATTGAGCTTAAAGACAATATTTGCCCTAATTTATATATAAATGCCAATAGCGAATTGCTGACAGGTTCAACTGGGAATATTATTTCAAACGCCATAAGGTATGCGAAAAACATCGTTAGTATTTCGCTTGTAGCTAACGAAAATAAAGCTATAATAACTATTAGGGATGATGGTAACGGCATAGAGAATATTGATAATATCTTCGATAGATTTTCAAAAGGAGAAAAGGGGAATTTCGGACTTGGGCTTTCAATTGCAAAAACATCTGCTGAAATGATGAATGGACATATAAAAGCTTATAATGATAATGGTGCTGTTTTTGAAATACATTTAGATTTATTGTAATATTACACACTAATAAAACCCTAGCATGCAAAAAAGCAGCTAGGGTTTTGATTATTTATTTGCTTTTAATTGCCACTAAATAGCTTAATATTTATCGCCATTTAATGCAGACATAGCGTAATCGTTGTCTGAAAGGAGAGGGGTTTGAGGGCTTTGTCCAAATCCGTGTGTGTCTAGTGTTTTGAAGGAACGAGTTAGTTCGTTTAATAGGTTTGCTTGAGAGGATAGCTCCTCACTAGCAGCAGCGCTCTCTTCACTAGTCGCAGAGTTTGTATGTACAACAGAAGCGATTTGTTCAAGACCATCAGCTACTAACTTAACAGAAGCAAACTGAGTTGCAGTTAAATCGGATATCTTTTGTACGCTTTCGTTAACTTGGTCAGAGCCTTCAACAACTCCAGAAATATCAGTCGCCACAAGCTGAGATAAAGAAACTCCCTTGTTTATAGCTTCGATGGAAGCGTTGATTAGAGTTGTTGTATGAAGGGCAGCCTCAGCAGACTTAGCAGCAAGGTTTCTAACCTCATCGGCAACAACTGCAAATCCCTTACCAGCAGAGCCAGCTCTCGCCGCTTCAACAGCTGCATTAAGCGCAAGGATATTTGTTTGGAAGGCAATGTCATCAATTGTCTTAATAATTTTGCTGATTTCTTTTGACTTATCCTCAATCTCGTTCATGGAGATGATTAAGTCGTGCATTTGATTGTTGCTTTCGTTGATAGCAACCTTTGAGTTTGCTGTAACATCGGCTGCGTTTTTAGAGAAAGTGCTAATCTCATCAATTTGAGCTGTAATCTCGTCCATAGTGTGAGATAGCTTTTGAAGGGAAGCTGCCTGCTCTGTTGTGCCTTCTGCAAGAGTTTGTGCACCAGAAGCAACTTGGTTAGAGCCAAGCATAACTTGAGAAGTTGCAGCAGTAACTTGGTTTAGGGCTGCGCTTATTTTAGTTAGGAATATGCCGATATTTTCCATTAGCTCTTCGAAGTCACCAACATAAGCACCAGCATCTGGCACATGGCTAACAAAGTCTCCATTAGCGATGCTTGCAAATCCATTAACTAGGTCAGTTTTAATTCTATATAGCACATCAACACAAGCGCTTATATCAGTCGCTAGTTCGCCGAATTCATCTTTTGCAACGTATTCTAGCTTAGCCTCATCAAATTTACCAGCAGATAAGGCTGCGATAGAATCTTTGATTTTATATATTGGAGCTGTACAGCTCTTAGTTAAAATCATACCTAAAATAACAGTTACAATAGCTGCCACAGCAAGTATAGCATATAACACCATTGTCATTGTATTCTCATAAGCAACAACACTAGTATAGCTAGACTCAGCATATGTATCAATTAAGGTTATAACAGCTTGTACATCTTGAAGGGTTGCGTTAAAAGCATTGAAATACTCGCCAAAGAATGTTGAAGCAGCAAGCTCAACTTGACCATTTCTAGCAAAAGTTGCTATTTTATCTCTAGCAACGCTTGTTAGCTCCGCATTTTTCACTATACTTTGAGCATAGTTTTGAAACTCAGCAGAAGTTCCTTCTTTTCCAATAAGAGCTTCAAACCCTTTAATGCTTTCTTCAAAGCCAGCAGTGCCAGCATTGTAAGCATCTAGAATCTGATCTGCATCCCCATTGTTAATAATGCCAGCGAGCAACTTGCCTGTATCATCAAACTGCATTCTCGAATTAGTTAAATCACGATAAGCAACATATGCATCATCATGGAATACCTCAAAGCGATTATCTAAAGAAATAATGCTAGAAATAGAAATAAAGCCCATAGCCAGCAGGATTAGTAAAGATAATCCTAAAGTCACACCAAATTTATACATTAGTTTTAAATTTTTCATAATAGCAACACCCTTTCTAAATTAAACGAAATATTTTGGTTTTTGAGCTTTTCATTAAACCGCCCCATCAAGCTCATCCTTTTCACTATTTAAATTTAATTAGTGTACCTCCTAACTTAGCAGAATTATATTGGTTATAACTAAATATAACAATAAGACACAAAGCGTTTTAGTTGCAATTTAACATTAGTTTTCAACATTTAATACACTCTAATTATATATCATATTAGCGGGAAAATAAAGACTATTTTGTTAACAAATGCATTAAAATCTAGAAAAATATCGATTTATCATATTTTCGTTATAAAATGGTGAGAATAAAGTGTAAAATGTGAAAAGAGGAATAGCAGGTTGATAGTAAATTAAAACTAAGGCATTATATCTTTGGGTGAATGCGATGTATAATGGGGAAACTAGAGTAGTATTATTTGTTTGTTAAATTTATTTTTATAAACATTGCATTAAATTTAAAATATAAAGCTAGACTTAATATAGGGATTAGTGTATAATAGTGCGGTAATCTCAAAAAAGATGAAACAATATGGAGGAAAATTAAATGAATAAAAAGCTAATATCTATATTACTAGCAAGTTCTATGCTAGTAACATTATCTGCTTGCTCAACAGGCGAGGACACTGCTTATATAGCGCAAGTTGGCGAGGAGCAAATCCCTGCTGGTGTGTATTCTTATGGTTTAATCAACAGCTATTCCGCTGCTGCTGGAATGGTTATTGACCCAAACAAGGATATGTTCGACCAAACTATTGATGGCATTGCAACAGAGGACTGGATAGTTAATGAAACTCTTGATAGCATGAAGGCATTTATTGCTGTTAATGAAGAGTTTGAGAGATTAGGGCTTGAATTAACAGAAGAGGAAATCGAGCTTGCAGCTGTTCAAGCTAACGCTGAATGGGAAACATACGGCTCTATCTATGAGGAGAACGGCATTAGCAAAGAAACTATAGTTTTATTATCCGAGAATAACGCAAAATCTCAACATGTTTATGAGGCTTACTATTCTGAGGATGGCGAAAAGCAAGCTTCTGAAGAGGAAATTAAGGCATATTATGACGAGAACTATGCAAGAGTTAACCAGCTTTTAATTGAAAAACAAACAACTCTTGATTCTGGCGAAACAGTGCCACTATCTGGCGAGGCTTTAATGGCTGTTAGAGATCAGGCAAATAGCTACTACGACAGACTATCTAGCGGCGAGAACTTCAATGAAATTATGCTAGAATTCCAAACAGAGAAGGCTGCAAACGAAGGCACAGAATATGAGGCGGATTTTGAGGTTGAAGATCCATACGCACACGACCTAATCATCAGCAAAACACAAATGTATTTCGAGCCAGACTATCTATCTCAAGTGTTTGTAACAGAAGTTGGCGGATATGGCTTATACGAAAGAGATGAGTATTACATCATCTTCGCTAGGGAAGACCTATACGAAGATCCACAAGACTTTGAAGACAGAAAAGAAAATCTAGGACTAACTGTTGCTGGCACAAACTATAGAGCAGATTTATTAGCTGCTGCCGAAGCAATCGATATTGTTATGAACGATAAGGCTGTTGCTGCCTTTGGTGTCGACGATATCAACCTATAATACCACCAAAATGACATTGCCAAGATAAAATGGCGATGTC
>CAYJEV010000055.1:0-11715 GCA_964369265.1 uncultured Oscillospiraceae bacterium | reverse complement strand
AAACTTTAAAAAATTGCCATGCTGAGTGGCAGAATGGAGCATTAAATATGTTAGTGTTAGGCTCGACAGATGTCGGAAAAAAGCGAGATAATAACGAGGATAACTACTGTATTTTTGATGGAAAAAACATTTCTTTTGGTATAGTTTGCGATGGAGTTGGAGGCTATAGAGGGGGCGAGATAGCAAGTAAACTTGTTTGCGAGGCTCTTGAAAATAGCTTGAAATCTGCTGAGGGAACTAGCATGTCCTCAAATATAATTAGCGAGATTATAAAAGTTGGTATGTCAAAGGGATATATGAATATTCTTTCTGCTATTAAAGAAAATAACGAGCATGAAAGCATGAGCAGTACAGTTGCTGGCGCAGTTATAAACAATGATGAGGCTATTGTTTTTTGGGCTGGGGATAGCAGAGTTTATCTTTTAAGAGGAGAAACACTAACAAGGATAACAAAAGATCATTCATATGTTGAGGAGCTAATTGACGATGGCATTATAACAAGGGATGAAGCATTCACACATCCAAAAAGAAACTACATAACAAACAGCATATCTGCTAAAGAGCTGCCAAATATAGAGTTTGAATATGTTTCTTTGGAGCAAGGGGACTGGTTGCTTGTTTGTAGTGATGGGGTTAATGACTATATAAAGCCATCGGCTATGGCTGGAGTCGTTGCAGAGGCCGTTGTTAAAAAAGATACTGGAATTATAATAGAAAAGGCTCTTTTAGGGGGCGGTGGCGATAATATAACTGCCATTTTAATGAGGTATGAGGGAAGGTAGAGTTTGAAATGAATTTCAAACACATTTATTTATAAAGCTGTTTTCCTCGTCAGGTGAGCTTGACAAGCGAAAAACATGGCACATATAGACTAATTTTATGATTCTATTGTGCTTTTCAGAGAAAGGAATAGTCATATATATGAGCAATTATTCAGGTAAGGTAATAGAAAGCCGTTATTTGCTGGGAGAGATGATAGGCAAGGGCGGAATGGCTAATGTCTATCTTGCTAAAGATAAGATAAATGGACAAACTGTTGCTGTTAAAATATTAAAGCAAGATTTTGCTGATAATGAGGAGCTTGTGCGCCGTTTTAAGAATGAGTCAAAGGCGATTGCGTTGCTTTCGCATTCTGGAATTATAAAAGTTTATGATTTATGCTTTTCTTCAGAAATTAAATGCATAGTTATGGAATATGTTAATGGGATAACTCTTAAAGATTATATCGAAAATAAAAAGAGCCTTAACTTCCAAGAAGTTTGTTATTTTACAAAGCAGATTCTTTCGGCTATGTCACACGCACATTCAAAGGGTGTTGTGCATAGGGATCTCAAGCCTCAAAATGTGTTAATGACAGAGCAAGGCGTTTTAAAAATAAGCGATTTTGGCATTGCAAGGCTTGCTCAAAGCGAAAATAGAACTATAAGCGATAAAGCAATTGGCACTGTTGGCTATGTATCACCTGAACAAGCGAAGGGAGAGCCTAGCGATGCTAGAGGAGATTTATATTCTATTGGCGTTATGATGTATGAGATGTGTACAGGCAGGCTGCCTTTTATTGGCGATAGCGCTGTTTCTGTTGCATTAAAGCATGTCAATGAAGCTCCAGTTGCTCCAACTGCAATAAATCCTCAAATACCAAAGGGACTTGAGGAGATTATATTAAAGGCTATGTCCAAAAGACCAGCCGAGAGATACCAAGATGCGCAAGAGATGGAAAACGATATTAAAAAAATAATGGAAAACCCATCTGCAAAGTTTGGTTATATGGTAAGATCGGTAAATAAGACTATTGAGATAGTTGAGGACGATGAGGAGGAAGAAATGCCAATACGAAAGAAAGATAAATCTAAGGGCAATGAGAAGACTTCTGAAGAGAAAAAGAAGTCGACTTCCATTATCCCTATATTAACAGGCATAACTGGCGCTTTTGTTGTTATGACTATTATTTTTATAGGATTTATGCTATACACTTATAATCCATTTGAGCCAGTTGCGAATGTTGAAGTTCCTAACATGATCGGGATGACTTATGATGATATTAAGGACGATAATGCGTATTCAGATTTTGATATTGTAGTTGAGGAAAGCGAATATAATGCTATTTATGGAGAAGGCGTTATATATGAGCAATCTCCTCATTCTGGAATTGATGTTAAGGTTGGTTCAAGAATTAAGGTTAATGTATCTTTAGGGCAGAAGATGGTTGCTGTGCCTGATATTATTGGGCTTGAGGAAACACAAGGTTATAGAATGCTTGTAGATAATGATCTTTCATACTCTAAATCTACTATTTTCCATGATGATATACCAATTGGAGGAATTATTTCAGCAGAGCCTGGTGTTGGAAGTGAGGTTCTTGCTGGAAGCGAAGTGCATGTTGTTGTTAGCTTAGGACCTGAAAACGCCTTTGTTGAAGTGCCTGATCTTAACAATATGACAAAAGAAGAGGCTATAGCTTTGCTTGATATTATGGGGCTTAATATTGGCGGTGTGACTTATGTTGAGTCTGACAGAGATGAAGATGGCACTATAATAGCTCAAGACCCAGCACCAAACACACAAGCTGCGACAGGAAGCTATATAAACATCAATGTTGCTGGTGAAGCTCCTGAAACTGTTTCTGTGACAATCAATGTGCCAATGCCTGCGACAGTTAACATCATGAGCAATGTTTCGCTAATGAGAGATGGGGCAATAATTCACGCAGAAACCTTTGTGCCATCAGAGATAGGATTTTGGTCGCCATCTGTTGAGTCGACAGGGATAGAGCAGATTTATGTGCTTATAGACAGCAAGCTGTATCAGATTTATGAGGTTAACTATCTAGCTGGTACATCTAGATTAACGGAGGATAACAGCAGTGCCTTTGTATAAAAAAGGATTGGTAACAAGGCTTAGCGGCGGATTTTATTATGTGACTCTCGAAGATGGAGAGGTTGTTGAAACTAGGGCGAGAGGCATATTTAGAAAAGATAAAAATAACTCCCCTATGGTTGGGGATAATGTTAATGTTGAAATGACTTCTGAGGGCGTTGGAAGGCTCTCAGAGGTGGTTGACAGGAGGAACTATCTAATACGTCCGCCTGTTGCTAATATCGACCTTCTGGTTATGGTTATCTCCATGACAGCCCCTCTTCCCAATCTTCCTCTAATTGACAAGCTTTTGGCTGTTGCTATTAAAAAGGGGATAGAGCCTATCATTGTGTTTACAAAGACTGATTTAGAAGACCCTTCAAAAATTTCAGAGATATACAGAAAGTCTGGTTTTGTTGTTATGACTAGCGAGATAGGTTCTCCTCCAGAGGGGTTATTGGACTTAATGGCTGGAAAGCTTTGTGTGTTTAGTGGTAATACTGGTGTTGGCAAATCGACATTATTGAATGAACTAGCACCAGAACTTAACCTCCAAACAGGCGAGGTTAGTAAGAAGCTTGGGCGAGGAAGGCACACCACAAGAACCACAGAGATATTTAAGATAGGCGAGGCTTTAATCGCCGACACACCTGGTTTTTCCTCCCTAGAAACTGTAATGCTTGAGGTTATATTCAAAGATGAGCTAGAGGACTGTTTCCCTGAGTTTCAACCATACTTAGGCTTATGCCAGTTCACAGGCTGCTCTCACACAAAAGAAAAGGGCTGCAAGGTTATTAAGGCTGTTGAGGAGGGAATTATCCCTAAAACAAGGTTTGATAGCTATGTGATAATGTATGAGGAAGCAAAGCAGATAAAGGAATGGGAAGTTAATAGAAAGGTTGATAAGTAGTGGCTTGTGTAATAGTGCTTGGAGGAGATGCTGGCTGTTTTGGCTATACTAAAAGCGAAGATGATTTTGTAATTGCTTGTGATAGTGGGTATGACAGGGCTTTGTCGCTTAATATTTCAGTTGATTTGATTATTGGTGATATGGATTCTTTAGTTTCAAAGGTTGAGGTTAGCAAAATATTTCATCCATCAAGAAAAGATGACACAGATTGCATGCTAGCCATTAAAGAGGGAATAAACAGAGGATACAAAAATTTTGTTTTATTATCTGGATTTGGTGGCAACAGAACTGATCAACTATACGCCAACTTTCAGTCTATGGCTTATATATCTTCGCAGGGCTTTTCTGTTAGCATGCATGGAGCTAATGAATGGTGCATGTTAATAAAAGATAGCTTAGTACATATAGATAGAAGCGACACGCACTCATTATCTGTGTTTTCGGTTAGCGATATATCAGAGGGCGTTACTATTAAAGGGGCATCATATCCTTTAAATAATGCGACTATAAGCTCTAGTTTTCCGATAGGAGTTAGCAATTTTATTCTTGAGGAGCAGGCTGAGGTTAGTGTTAAATCTGGAATGCTAATGATAATGCTTTCTCCAATGGAGGAAAGGCATTAAGATTTTCTTTGGCTAATGATTAAAGGTGAATGACTAAGGGGTTTCGCACAAAGGTTGCAGTGTTCCGTCAGGTAGGGTAAAAGTTTTGCTAAATTTTTTCAAAAAATTTCAGCATCAAAGGGCTGCCCCTTTGGCGCTTTCCGCAGAAAGCGAAACACTTAAAAAAACTAAACAGCTTTCACCTACAAAATAAGTCAAGCACTAAAACTAGCCATTTACAAGCAAAGCTGGTATGACGATAGGGTGAAAGCTTAAATATACCTTAAACAGAGGAACACACTATCAGTACCCCCCATCAAGTAAGCGAAAGCGGGGCCTTGATGGCAATAAAACTAGATGATAGCACAAAAATAAATGGCGACTGCTAGTCGCCGCTACAATTTGTAATGGTATTTATAGTTTTGTGTGACCATAAATAACCCACCAAAAATTGATGCCCCATAATGGTAGGGTGAGGCGCTCGACGCACCGTCGCACACAAGTCAGCCACAAGGAACGATTGACATATATTTTAGTTTTGTGATAACAGATAAAAATGGGCTGTGACGAATGAAAAATCGTCACAGCCTTTTGCGTTATATGAGTTAGTTGTTGTTAGTTACAGAGAAGTTTTTGATATTCATTCCTTCGTTTGTAACTTGGAAATCAAGGGCTAATTTAATTTGGTCACCTCTAAAAATCCTCTCATTATAGATGATGGGAGTTTTATTTGCATAGTAAACAGTGTTGAAGAAGAAGCCGCTTTGAGGAGAACTGCATTTAATTTCAAGCAGCTCTTTTTCGAAATTATCTAGTATAATAGCAAACACATCAATATTAAACACATCCATAACAATATTGTTATGCTGGTTTATATATTCATGGAAGGATATAGCAGTTAGATCTTCGGAAAGAATGTCTTTTTCATATCCAGGCGCTATATACACAGTTTGAATGATAGTTGGGCTGTCATCAATATAACGAACCCTTTTAAAATAGCAAACTTCAGTTCCCTCTTTAATCCCTAAAGCAGAGGCAACAACATTGTTGCATTTTTTATATTCAGCAGAAATAACGCTCGCCTTTTGCACGATTGTTTCAGTATCAAGCTGAATGTAAAGGTTAGGTGTGTTTAGAAGTGTGTAACCAATGCTTTTGTAGTTTACAAAGCTGCCTTTGCCACGCTTTCTAACAATAAGCCCATCAGCAACCAAGCCATCATAAGCTTGCTTGACAGTTATACGGCTAAGATCGTATTGAGAGCAAAGCTGACTTTCAGAAGGCAGCTCATCTCCAAACTTTAGTTTTTCAGATAAAATTTCCTGACGAAAATACTCACGCAGTTGGTAGTATAGAGGTACAGGGCTATTGTGATCAATTATCATTTTTAATCTCCAGTTTATTCAGTAAATAACTTAAATCTTCTATAGTATATATAATAGTTTATAACATTAAATAGGCTTTGTCAAGAAAGCAAAATACTTTATTGTGATGAAATAGTAATAGTTTGTTTTTTAACAAATGTCCTTTAATCAATGTTTAAGATTTTAAGCCATACAAAAAATTTATATAAATTGATATATAAATAAACAAAATCTAAACTTATATTAGCGAATTGCCGAATTTTCATCAATATTTGATAAACTATTGACAAATAAACTAGATTAACGATATAATATACACAAATGTAATGTCATTATGTTTTTATAACTTTATATTATGATAACGTTATAAAAATCTATTGTCAATACTGCTTTTAGGAGGGAATATGAAACGTTATCAATATCCAATTAAGCAAGTGGTTTTTGGAAGCGAAATGTCATATAAAAATGGCGTTTTAACACTTGTTAAGGAAAAAGTTGAGGAAATTGCAACAAAAGGAATTGAAGGTTATAAAATATCCTTAGATGTTGCACATCCAGGCGAAAGCACAAGAATCATTCATATCACAGACACAGTTGAGCCTGCATATAAAAAAGAAGGTGCAACTTTCTTTGGCTGGACTGAGGGCGAAAACAAGAGCGGAGAAACTGACACTGTTCATTTAACAGGAATGACAGTTATGCAAACTTGTGAGGCTGCAGGTATTCAAGAAGGCATAGTTGATATGACTGGAGAGGTGGCAAAATATAACCCATTCTCACAAACAGTAAACCTAGTTATCAGCTTTGAGATTGTTGATACAGTAGAGAAGCCAAAGCTTCAAAAAGACCTAAAGGATAGCATTTTAAGAACAGCAGAGTTCGTTGCAAAGGTTGTTGCAGAGTGTGCAGATGAAAATGAAGCGACTATCGAAACTTTAGAGCTAGCAGAATGTACAGATTCTTCACTGCCAAAGGTTGGCTATGTTTATTACATTCAAGCTCAAGGACCACTAAGAAATGTATTTATAGATAATAAGGATAGAACAACAAGTAAGCCAGAGTTCTTTAATCCATTAGTATTATTAGATGGTGCGTTAATAAGCGCAAACTACATTATCGCTTGCCAAAAGAATGCGACTATCCATCATCAAAACAATAAGATAATTCTTGATTTAATTGCAAAGCATAATAAGGAAGTTAATTTTATTGGTGTTATTGTGGCAACTGAGAGCAGTTCCCTTGAAGGCAAGAAAGAGAATGCTTCTATTATTACAGAGATTGCTAAATCTAAAGGCATTGAGGGAGTTATTGTAACTCAAGAAGGCGGCGGACATGCTGATGTTGACTTAATGATGACTCTTGATGAGTGCGTTAAGGAAGGCATTAAGGTTGTGTTGCTAACTAATGAGATTTCTGGTGTTAATGGAGATTTACCTCCGCTTGTATCAGGCTCTCCAAATGCAAATGCAATTGTAACTAACGGAAACAATGATAGCATTATCACAACCGACGAAGTTAAAAAGGCTATTGGCGGAACCAGCATATTAAATGGTAAGTTTAACGCTACTTCAAGCTTTGATACTTCACTAGGCATTATATACACTGCAACTAATCAATTAGGTGCAAATAAAATGACAACAATTCTAAAGTAAGGAGGGGAATATCTTGGCTTATAAAGTTCTACAATATGTAAATCAGTTTTATGGACAAATCGGCGGAGAGGAGATGGCGTTTCAAGAGCCTATCTTCAAGAATGAGCTAGTTGGTCCAGCAATGGCTTTTGATAAGGCTTTAGGTGATGAGTATGAGATAGTTGGCACAGTTATTTGTGGAGACAACTATATCGCAGAAAACACTGAAAAGGCAGTTGAAGAAATATACAACCTTATTAAAGATATTTCTATTGACTTAATTATAGCAGGTCCTGCGTTTAATGCGGGCAGATATGGCCCAGCTTGCGGAAGTGTAGCAGCATATCTTCAAGAAAAGCTTGGTGTGCTTTCTGTTACAGGAATGTATGAGGAAAACCCTGGTGTTGAGATGTACAAGAAGAATTGCTACATCGTTAAAACTAAAAACTCAGCTGCTGGCATGGGCAAGGCTGTAAAGGCTATGTCATCTCTTGCTAAAAAGCTAATGAATGGCGAAGAAGTTTTCCCAGAGGTTGATGAGTATGTTGCTCGTGGATTTAGAGTTAACAAATTTGTTGAAAAGACTGGCGCAGTTAGAGGCGTTGAGATGCTTGTTGACATGATGAACGGCAGAGAGTTCAAAACTGAGCTTGTGTTACCATCATTTGAGTTTGTTCCTCCAGCAGCTCCTGTTAAAGATATGAAGGCAGCAAAGATTGCTTTGGTAACTGATGCTGGACTGACTGACACAGGAAACAGCTTCCATCTTGAATCCTCAAGGGCGACTAAATACCTAACTTTTGATATTAAAAACATGGATAGCTTATCATCATCAGACTTTATGTCTGTGCATGGCGGATTTGATCCTACATACGCAAACACTAACCCAAATGTACTTGTACCACTAGACGCAGTTAGAGAATTGCTTGCTAATAATGAAATTAGCGGACTGCATGGTTATATGTATTCTACTACTGGTAACGGAACAAGCATTGCGAACTCTCAACAATTTGGCAAGGAAATAGCTGAAAAGCTTCTTGCTGACAAGGTTGATGGCGTTATTCTAACATCTACTTGAGGAACTAGTACACGTTGCGGTGCAACGATGACTAAGGAAATTGAGAGAGTTGGAATACCAACAGTACAAATCTGTACAATCATACCTATTTCTGAAACAATAGGCGTGTCACGTATACAAAAAGCGTTAGCAATTCCACACCCACTTGGAAATCCTAAATTAGATAAGGACGCTGAATACGAAGTTCGTAAGCAAATTGTACATGAAGCTCTTGATCTACTAATGAAACAAATATAAATAGAAGTATAAAGAGGTAATATAGATTGAAATAAATTTCAATCTATCCCTCGCAGGGCGATGTGCAGGGCGATTGCCGCCCTTATGCACAATAATGCTCTTATCATTCATTGCTCAGCTGATAAGAGCTAACCTTTAATAATTATTTTATGCCGATGCTGAGCGGCAGAACGGAGCATTAAATGAAAAGCAATTCTGCGATTAAAATCTTAACGGGACCTGTGTTGTTCCTATTAAGTATTTTATTCCTGCCATCTGCAACTTTTAGCTGGGGTGTTAAAGGTGCGATTGGTCTATTCCTATGGATGTCTGCATGGTGGATATCAACACCTGTTGACGTTGCAATAACAGCTCTACTACCAGTTATGGTAAACGCAGTGTTTGGCTTTGTGCCAATGTCTGGCGTTATTTCTAAATACTCCGCCGATCTAGTATTCCTACTAATCGGTGCTAACATCATCACAATTACTTGGGAAGCTACAAACCTAAACAAAAGACTTGCTCTTTCTGTTCTTTCAGTAATTGGACCATCCATGAAATCACAAATTGCTGTTTGGTTTATCGGATCAACAATAATGAGTATCTTCCTGCCAAACGTTGTTGTTGCTGCAACACTAACTCCTATCGCTTTGTCAATGCTTAAGAGCGTTGGTAAAGGTGATGCATCTCAAAGCTTGTGTGCAGTTAACATTCTGCTAGCAATCGCTTGGGGCGCTGGTATTGGCGGCTTCGGTTCACCACTTGGTGGAGGCATGAACCTTATATCCATTGGTTACATTGAGGAAATAACAGGCCTTGAGTACTTCTATATTGATTGGGTATGGATTATGATGCCTTTCCTAATTCTTATAACTCTTGCTTGTACTTTCTACATGTTTACAATGAAGGCAGAAGCAAAGGCTCTACCAGGAGCGAAAGAATACTTCAGAGAGCAGTATAGAGAGCTTGGCAAAATGTCTAAAGAAGAGATGACAAGTGCTATTCTATTCGTTATTCCTGTATTACTAGCATTCACTCGTGAGTTATATGCTGAGCTTGTACCAGCCCTAACTTCTTCTTATGTATTTATCGTATTTGCTCTATTCGCATTCTTACTACCAGGCCAAAACAATGGCAGACTAGTAACATGGAAGTTTGTTCAACCTAAACTATCTTGGGGTCTATTCTATACACTAGCTGGTGGTCTTGCTCTTGGTGTGTTTATAACATCTTCAGGCGCATCTGATATGATTGCTACCATGGTAAGCAATTCTGGTGTACAAGCTGGTATTGCCCTAACAGCTCTGTTCATCCTACTAGGTACAATTCTATCCAACATCTCCAGCAACAACGCTGCTTGTGCAATAGCTGTTCCTATCGTTATCAGTATCTGTCAAGCATTAGGCCTAAGCCCAATCGGTTACATCTACTTAGCATCTATTGGCGGAAACTGTGCATTCCTGCTTCCAACTTCCACAAGAGCACTGCCTGTAGCTAATGGTGTTGAGCCTAAGTATATGTTAAAGCAAGGTCTAGCTTTAGTTGCTATCTGTTTTGTGTTAACATTAGTTTTCGGTACTTTAGCACTACAGTTCCTTCCAGCATTCGGTGCTTAGTTTAATTATAATTTAGATTTATAATATTTTGGTTTTGCAATAACGCTAAAATAAAGCCTTCCTTAGTCAAAGAGGAGGGCTTTACTTATTTAATTTAAATACAATTCATAATAATAGTAATAATTATTATTGAAATTCATAATTAAAAATAGTACAGTATAGATAAGAGGAAGGCCCGGCATAATAAGAAGGAGGGATTGATATGTTAGGCAGAAATAATATTATAACTATAATAGTAATACTTTTAGTGGTGACAGGAATGATTTATGTTAATGCTAATTCGGAGGTGAAAGCAGAAGTGAGAGATGATAAAATAGTTTTAGATGCTGAGAATATAGATTTTGAGAAGCTTATTGAAGAGAAAGATTTAAGCACAATTTATCTTGCTGGCGGATGTTTTTGGGGTGTTGAGGAGTACATGTCAAGAATAGCTGGTGTGTATGATGCTGTGTCTGGCTATGCTAACGGCAGAACTGAAAACCCAAGCTACCAAGATGTGCTTTATAAAGACACAGGGCATGCCGAAACAGTTAAGGTTATATATGATCCAGAGCAGGTTAGCCTTGATGAGCTTTTAGTGAAGTTTTTTAAAGTAGTTGATCCAACTTCAGTCAACAAGCAAGGAAATGATGTTGGAACTCAATATCGCTCTGGTGTTTATTACTTAAATGATACAGATAAGGCTGTTGTCGATAAGGCTTTAGAAACGCTTCAAGGCGAGTATAGCAAGCCGATAGTAGTTGAGTCATTACCACTGGATAACTTTTATGATGCAGAAGAGTACCATCAAGATTATCTAAAGAAAAATATAAATGGCTATTGCCATATAAACTTAAACTTAGCAACTGAAGAAGAGATTGTTGATGCTGAGGATTATCCATCTGTTGATATTGATGAAATGAAAAATACTTTAACTGACTTGCAGTTTGAGGTAACGCAGAACAACAAGACAGAAAGCGCTTTTTCAAGCGATTTAAACGGCAATTACGAGGCTGGAATATATGTTGATATAGTGACTGGTGAGCCATTATTTTTATCAACAGATAAGTATGATTCAGGAACAGGCTGGCCAAGCTTTACCAAGCCTATTTCAAGCGAGGTTATAGTTGAGGATACAGCGAATGCGAGCCTTTATTTTGGCACAGAGGTTAAGAGCAGAGCAGGGCTTAGTCATTTAGGACATGTGTTTACAGATGGACCTAAGGAAGCTGGCGGATTGAGGTATTGCATTAATGGTGCTGCTTTAAGGTTTATACCATATAATTCAATGACTAGTGAGGGATATGGATATTTGAAGCATTTGATTGAAGATGATGAGAATGTGACAGTTGTAGAGCCATAGGGCTTTGTTAGACTAATGGCTAAGGGGTTTTCACTAAACTTGCAATGTTCCGTCAGGTAGAGTAAAAGTTTTGCTAAATTTTTTTCAAAAAATTTCAGCA
>CAYJEV010000054.1:0-12081 GCA_964369265.1 uncultured Oscillospiraceae bacterium | reverse complement strand
AATCCTAGATTTATGGGGGTTATTAGCTAAGGTGTTCTATTTTAAGCTAGCCGCCCACCCATAAACCGAACGCGTTTTATAAGGAATAGGAAGCTTGTTTATTGTGTCAAAGTCTTTTGCAATACGCTAGTATTACTGCAAGCCTTTTCCTTGTAACCAAACCTCCTATTTCTTATAAAATCTTCGACCTCACATTTATGTATTTGTGACTTAGGCAAGGAGGACGAAGAAAGCATATGTGCATATGGTGATGAGGAGGACGAAGCATAAGGTGCGAATACGGCAATGTGAGGCGTATTCGGATTATGTGTGGGTGGCTATGATAATATTGGTAATTTATATTTAGAAACTACATTAGCAACCTGCTTATTGTTTAGAACTAAACAAACAAGTACACAAGATAATATTTTATCAACAACATTTCCCATAACTGCGCCAGCGAAAGTTGAGGTGAACAGGCTTTGACCAGTCGCTTGGAGTGCTAAAATAACTATATCTGTTCCTGAGCCAGTAAATCCGCCAAATAATGCAAGCCTGATTGGTGTGCCGATTAGTGGAGCAACAATGGATAGTATAACTCCTGCTATTAGCGCATTTTTAAGTGTAAACCCATTCTTAGCAAGGCTACCTACAACTATTGCCACAGCAACATTAACTAAGGCAAATGGTATTGCAGTCGGCCCGTTTGTTATTCCCATAAGCAGGTTGCTTGCAACACCAACTAAGATACCATATTTAATCCCAAAAGATGCAGATACAAAAATGGTTCCTAAAGAATCTAAGAATAATAATGGAATGGACATCATTCCAACTATACCTCCAAGCGCAACATTCACTGCTACTGCAAGGCTGCAAAAAATTAGTGGTGCTATTTTACTTTGTTTCATCGCTAACTCTCCTTAAATCGCTTTGTCCACTATCTGCCACTTCAAAGGCCTCTAAGCTTATATCTTGCCTTTTTAGCTCCTCAAAAATCTCTTCCATAAACACTCCTCGTTGATTTGATATTGAGCAAGTTGGACTGTTTTGAATTCCTATTATCCCCTGACAAAGATAGCCATTATTTAAATATTCTTTTATTTGAGGGATATGTAAAGAAGCAAGCTGTTTGCATAAATTCCTATACTCATCTGTGTTATACTCTTCATATGTTTTAGGAGGCCTATTGCATCCACCAAACATTAGTTCAGGGCACGGCAACTGGATTATACCAACCCCCTCTTTCAAAATATCGCTCATAAATGGAAAAGCGCCCTTAGCTCTCTCCCAATCTGATATAACAGAATTTTGATTAAGCACACAATGACTAACAACAACTATTTTCTTGCTTCTCTTCATATTCTCACCTCTTCTTGATGTATTATATGTTAAATTGAAAATAAAGTAAAATAGTTATTTTTTATAAACAAATACTAATTATAGTAATTTCCTATAACTAAAACAAAAATAGCACCACCCTAAAAAGGCGGCGCTATTTCACATTATTATTTAAACAACAACTAAATTATTTTTTAGAAGCTGCTCTCTTTCTTTGTGTATGATCAAGAATTCTCTTTCTAATACGAACAGACTTTGGTGTTATTTCTAGAAGCTCATCATGGCCTAAGAATTCAATTGCTGCCTCAAGGCTCATCTTCTTAACTGGGATTAGTCGCAGTGTATCATCACTACCAGAAGCTCTCATGTTAGTCATCTGCTTTCTCTTGCAGACATTAACCTCCATATCGCCTTCCTTTGGAGAAACACCAACTACCATTCCAGCATACACAGGTGTGCCTGGAGTGATGAACATTTCGCCTCTGTCTTGCGCGTTATATAAGCCATAAGCAACAGCCTCGCCTTGCTCGAATGCGATTAGAGAGCCTGTGTTTCTGCTTTGAATATCGCCCTTATGAGGGAAATAGCCAGCGAATAATGTGCCTAGTATGCCCTCGCCCTTAGTATCAGTTAAGAATTCGCTTCTATATCCAAACAAGCCTCTTGCTGGGATTAAGAATTCAATCTTCATTCTGTTACCAACAGGGTTCATAGAAACAAGCTCGCCCTTTCTTGAGCCAAGCTTCTCCATAACACTACCAACTGCATCAGATGGTACATCAAGGATAACATTCTCAAATGGCTCTAGTAAAGTGCCATCTTCATCCTCTTTGAAAAGTGCCTTTGGTGGTCCAACCATGAATTCAAAGCCTTCACGACGCATATTCTCAACAAGAATGGAAATATGCATCTCTCCACGTCCCATAACTCTAAAGCTGTCTGTGTTTTCGCTCTCTCTAACTCTTAAAGAAACGTCCTTTAGAGTTTCTTTGAATAGTCTATCTCTAATTTGACGAGTTGTTACAAACTTGCCCTCACGTCCGGCAAATGGTGAGTCATTAACAGCGAAAGTCATCTCAACAGTTGGCTCGGATATCTTAACGAACTCAATCGGTTGTCCAGCAAGCTCTGGATGGCTAACTGTGTTACCAATGTTGATATCCTCAAGGCCTGAGAAAGCAATGATATCGCCAGCTCTAGCTTCTGTAAC
Organism: uncultured Oscillospiraceae bacterium; assembly: GCA_964369265.1. Lineage (GTDB taxonomy): Bacteria > Bacillota > Clostridia > Oscillospirales > Ruminococcaceae > DAMCAP01. Next base: position 9,554 of record CAYJEV010000054.1, on the reverse strand, counting down.
TTGAGTTTTGCCAATTCCGCTAAACTGATAAATAGCTGTTATTCTTCCCTTTTGGGACACATCTTTGTTGTGGTAGTCAGAAACAACTACTTCCATGTTTTGCTTTATAACGCCGCTCTCAACTCTGCCAACAGCAATTCTACCAACATACTCGTTGTAGTCAATTGAGGAAACTAGTGTGCTCATTTGAGCATTTTCGTCTAGCTCTGGGCAAGGGATGTATTCAATGATAGTATCAAATAATGCCTTTAAGTTCTCGCCTTGACTATCAAGCTCTGGAGAGAAAGAAGATGTTCCCGCTCTACCAGAACAGAAAACAACTGGAGAATCAAGCTGCTCGTTAGTTGCTCCTAAGTCAAGCATTAGCTCAAGCACTTCATCAACAACCTCAAACAAACGTGCGTCTGGCTTGTCAACCTTGTTAATAACAATAATAACAGCAAGACCTAAAGCAAGCGCTCTTTCAAGCACAAAACGTGTCTGTGGCATTGGGCCTTCTGCTGCGTCAACAAGAAGCAGTACGCCACTAACCATTTTAAGTACACGCTCAACCTCGCCGCCGAAATCAGCATGTCCAGGTGTATCAACAATATTTATTTTAACATCCTCATAAACAGTTGAAGCATTTTTTGCAAGGATTGTAATTCCTCTCTCACGCTCTAGATCGTTTGAGTCCATTACTCTCTCATTAACTTCTTGGTTCTCTCTAAAGCTTCCGCCTTGCTTTAGCATTTGGTCAACCAATGTTGTTTTACCATGGTCAACGTGCGCTATAATAGCAATGTTTCTTAAATCTTTTCTCATTTAAATTTCCCTTCTAAACTTCCGACATAATCGCCCATGTTTTCGGCTGCCTTTTATAGCAAACAAAACGGACATAACAATAACCCCTTTGGAGGGATATGATAATCTCTATTGATTATCATGTCTTACTAAAACATCATATAATATATTTTGCTTAATTGCAACCTTTTAATTTGATTTTAACAAATTTATCTGCTTTTTTATGTGCCTTTTGCTAAAAAATTGAGGCAAGCTTATTCGCTCGCCTCAAAAAATCTTATTTAACTTAAAAAACCTAAGCCTTTGCCCCTGTGCTTGGGTTTGGTTTGCTAGTATCTGTAGTTAAGGTTTCGTCAGGCATTTCAACAAGGATTTCGCTATTAGCATAGAGAGATACAAGTTCATCAAAAGTATAGAAAACCTTTATTGAGCTTGGGTTAACAGCCTTGCCAGCTGGAATAATGATATCCTCTCCACCATCCCACTCAATTATCAAGTTAACCTTTTCTTCGTATAAAGCCCTCATAACAGAAGCTGGCATTTTATCAGTTATAGAGCCTATTTCAGCAGTTACTTTTCCAAACTCATCAGATTTCTTTATTTCAGCTTTAACAGCCTCCCAAATATCATCTATCTTTTCTTGAGTATAGTCCCTATTATCATTATCGTTATTTTTGCTAGAGCTAGTTGAGGTTACAGCTGTATTTGAATAGAAAGCAAATGGAGAAAAGTTTGTTACATCAAATAAAATGCCATACTCTCCTTTAGCCACCTCTAGCTCTTCAATTTCACCAGCATTAACACCTTTAGAAATCTGATGTAAAACTACTATATTATCATTCTTTGTCAAAGGAGAGATATAACTGTATGGAATAAATACTGTTACATAGCCCTCTGTGATAATCGTGCCCCTTCCCTCGTATTCTTTTAAATCCATATCAAAATACAACTTTGAAGTTACATTTGATGGTACTGCTGAATGTTTGTCTAGTTCATTTTTTTCTTCTTGGCTGACAGTAGTAGAAGCTTCAAAAGTAAGATTGTCAGATGCAACTGAGGAATCTTCAAACCTAACTTCTGGTGGTAGATATACTGTTGGCTCGGTTAAGTTTGAATCAACTGTAACCTCGTCCAATGTAACAGAAAAAGCACCAACGCCCATCATAGGTGTCATAATTGTGATTATAGCTGCTAATAAAACTACAGATAAATGCTTTATTGTTTTTTTCATTTTGTTTCTCCTTGTTTTTATGTATTTTCCTTAATTATACTACTAGTTTTTTGCTTTTGCAACAACTTTAATACAAAAATGGAATAATGTTTCCACTATCCCATTTCCATATCCTATTTAACTATTTTATCGTTCTAAATAACCCCTTGCATAGAAAGCACAACATGAGCAATCAAAGCAGAGCCAACATATGTACCAATGAAAGTTAAGCAAGCAACTACCATTATAGCAAGGCCTTGCTTTTTGAAATCCTCTAAGTCCTTACCAATAGCGATACCAGCGTATGCAAGGATTGGGGTACAAAGAGGAAGAAGGCTAATTTGACCATATTCAGCTAGCATAAAATTGCCAAAAGGAGTTAGGTCTGGAACAGAAAAGAACACTGTTAATAGCGAAATGTAAATAATGCTTGGAAGCTTCCAGCCAATAGTTCCCCTAATTAAATCGTCTAGAACATAACCAATAACAACAATGAAGAACATTGAGATAAGGGTTGGTGCAATTTCGATAGGGTCAATAACTGTGCTAATGTCTGTCCCTTTTCTAACATGGGTTAGATATGTATTTAACCAGTTACCTAAAGAAGCAAAAATGCCGCTATATAAAAGAACTTTTAGTCTAGTTCCCCAAACAGATTTATCAAAAACTTTACTCATAATCTTATCCTCCTATACTTTCTCTTCAGCCTTAGCTGCTGATCTGCCTTTAAGCTTTTTGTATAGCCAGTTAGTTAGCGGTATTCCTATAAATAATGACATATAAGTTCCATCAACAGAAGTTAGCATTTGGCTAGTTGAAGCATAGGCTTGAAGCTGTTCTGCCATATCTGGATGTGCGCTTAAGATTGGAGCAAGAGCGGCTGTCATCATTGAGGCTGAACCAGTACCGGCTGCCATTGCAAGCGCAAAAGGATGGAAAATGCCAATACCGACTAGCAAAGATGCCATTAAGCTATTGAATATTGTTCCTAACAAAGTACCTGTTATATATGCACCCATAACGCCCTGACCTTCTGGGGAATCAAGACCATATAAGTTACCAACAATTGCAAGCGAAGTTTCTCTTGAGTTTGAGAAACACGCTCCCACAGCCTGCCTGCCCATTTTCAAAACAAGCACTGCGAATGGAAGGGATAGAAGGATTGTTCCTAAGTTTCCAAGCTCTTGAAGAATAAGAGCAGGGCCTGCTGCCACAACTGCACCTAAGTTTGGACCAATGGAAGATGAGGTTTTAACAGTTAGATATGTAACAGAAATTGTTACATACGGGGAAGCTGTTTCCATCATATCTTTAGGGATAAACCTTATGATAGCTAGTATCATACCAATAACTAATGCGTACAGCATTGGGAAGAGGCTAAAGCTTAGAAATGAGAACTTGAAACTTTGTAAACCAATGAACTCACTCGCTAATACCATAGCTAGACATAATGCGTGGACTTTCCAGTCTGAAAAAAAGTTTTTCATATTTCGTTTCCTCCTAAAAATTTGAGAACAATACCTTTTGCGATGAGATATCATTCTAAAGTTATATCCAACTTTGTTATTATTATACAAAAAATTCAAATAACTGTCAATCGAATATACATAAATATAAAATTTTTGATGAATATTGATAACAGCTATAGGAATTTTTGGTATAGTATGTTAAAATATATTCACAGATTATAAAATATATGGAGGTTGTTCAAATGATTGCTATTAAAGGCGGAAAAGTTGTTACTGTAACAAACGGTACAATTGAAAACGGTGTGGTGCTAGTTGAGGGGAGCAAGATTGTTGCTGTTGGTAAGGATGTTGAAGTTCCAGCTGGTGCTAAGGTTATTGATGCGACTGGTAAGATTGTAACACCAGGCTTCATCGATGCGCATACTCATCTATCTACATTCTCAGCTCCATCCACAATGCCAACTCCACTTATAGATGGAAACGAAACTTCTGGCCCAATCACAGCGACAGTTAGAGCAGAAGATGCTCTAAATCCATTTGATGTTGCAATTGAGCCTGTTAGAAAAGCTGGCTTCACAACTTGCTGCACACTGCCTGGCTCTGCTAACATTATCGGAGGAACAGGCATCACTTTTAAGCTAAGAGGTAACACAGCTGAAAAGATGATCATCAAAGACACAAGACAAATGAAGATGGCTCTTGGCGAAAATCCAAAGAGAGTTTATGGAAATATGAAGAATGGGCAAATGCCTGTTACAAGAATGGGTGTTGCTGGGCTTTGGAGAGAAACCCTATTTAACGCAAAAGTGTATTCCGAGCAGCTAAAACAAGCTGAAACTGATCCTTCAAAAGCTCCAAAACCAGACTTTAAAATGGAGGCTTTGGTTCCTGTTATTAGAGGCGAAATGAAGTGCCGTATTCATGCGCATAGATCTGATGATATAATGACAGCAATTAAAGTTGCAGAAGAATTCTCCCTTAACTATTCTATTGAACACTGCACAGAAGGATATAGAGTTGCGGACGAAGTTGGCAGCAGAGAGCTGTTCATTGTTATCGGGCCTCTATTATTAAACCCTGTTAAGCAAGAGCTTTGGGATGTTCGCCTAACAACTCCTCAAGTTATGTTTGAGGCTGGTGCGAAGGTGTGTTTATCTGCTGATGCTGCTGGCTCAACTCAGTGGTTGCCTTCTGAAATAGGCCATTGTATCGCAAGGGGCTTGTCTGAGCAAAACGCTTACGAGAGCATAACTATCAACCCAGCAAAGCTTCTTGGTGTTGCTGATAGAGTTGGTTCTCTAGAAGTTGGCAAGGATGCTGATATTGTTATCTTTGATGGCAATCCATTCTCCAGCATGACTTTAACTGAAATGGTTATGATTGATGGCGAAATTTACGACGCTAATAAATAATTAAATAAATAATTTATAGTGGTTATAGAGCTTTTGTGCTATAGCCACTTTCTTTCATCTAATCAATAAATAACATTTTTTGACATTGATTTTTCTAAAAAACAGTTGTATACTTAAGTTAGGACAAATGTTAAAGATGTATTCATAATTGATACAGATATGGGGTGATGAAATGAAAATTTCAAGGGTTGTGTTTGTTGTGCTATTAAGTATAAGCATATTTTTGTCGGTTTATATTGCCAATTTAACTTATATGGACATTATTGAAAAAGAAATAAACATTATTGACACATACGCAACTAGAATCGATTCAGCTTTAAAATCGCAAATGCAAGTTAGCGAAATTTTTGGTGAAATACTACTAATCCATGGCGGACAGCTAACTGACGAACATTTTGATAGAATGGCGGCAGCTCTGTATAATAGTAGCATTCAGCCATCTATCGCTTATTTGCCTGATGGCATTTTCGCCCAAGTTTATCCTTATGAAAGAAGCTCTTTTATGCTAGGATATAATGTTTTTGATGATGAAAACGCAAGAGATGATGCTTTACTTGCAAAAGACACAGGCGAAACAGTTGTGTCTGGACCATATGTGCTCGCTGGCGGAAGAATAGGTATCGTTATTCGCAAGCCTTTATACATCGACAATGAATTTATTGGCTTTGCAGTTGTTGCCGTTCACGCCGATAAGCTATTAGACTCTATTGGAGCTACTAACCTTCCAGCACTTGGATATGAGCTTAGAGTTGTATCTTCTTATAAAAATTTTGAAATAGAGCTATTTAACTCAGAAGATTTTCAAGCCTTTTACACAAGCTCCGAAAGCTTTAAGGTCGGAGATGCTAATTGGCATTTAGATTTATATATGAAAGACAAGAATAGAGTTGTGATAACAACATTTATCGCTTGGTTCTTTATTTTACTTGTTGGCAATTTATTCATTTGCAAAAATATGAGAAATGCGCACAGGCTAAGAGAAAATCTGACTAAAAAGCTTGAAACAGATCCATTAACAGGAGCTTGCAATAGAACTAGAATTGAAAAATATGTCGAGAATATTGGAAATCAAAAATTTGTGATTTTTTATCTTGACCTTAACAAATTCAAGCCTGTCAACGATACATATGGTCATGAGGTTGGTGATAAGGTTCTAATTGCTTTTGTGCAAAGGCTTAAAACAGTGCTTGAAAGCGATTCGATTATCGCTAGAATTGGTGGAGATGAGTTTGTTGTTATCTCCTCAAACATAACAACAGAGCAAGAGGCTGAGGCGATATGCAAGCAAATTAAGGATACCTCCGAGCAGGTATTTACTTTTGAGGATATCCATATCAACATTTCCTCAAGCATAGGCTATGTATTTTCTGGAGAAGCAGAAAACCTTTCAGATCTACTAGCTATTGCAGATAAAAAGATGTACACAGAAAAATTCAAGAATAATACTCGTTAACAATTTAGGAGGTGTATTTATGGGCTGAAAAGGCAATTTTTTACTACAGTCTGTAGTGTTTATACTCATCTTGGCTTTAATCAATCTCGTTTTAAAATAACATATGCTTAAATAGCTGGTGCAAAATTACTGCACCAGCTATTTTGGTAAGGAGATAATCCCCTCAATATACTTACATAATTTGGTTTGGCTCTATAATTTCTCCGCCCTCTGTTTCTGGGAAGAAATAGGCATCGAATATGGCTTTTGCAACAGGCGCACCTGTATAGCCATGCCATCCTTTTTCAATTACAACAGCGACAGCAATTTGAGGATCTTCTGCTGGTGCAAATGCAATGAAAGTAGAGTTTGGTAAGCCTCCTGTTTGTGGCGTTCCTGTTTTTGAAGCAACTGTAATTGGATAGTTACCAAAGGTTGCAGCAGCAGTACCTCCAGGAAGAGACGCCATTATCATGCCCTCAAAAACTGTATCAAAATGCTCTGGGTCTATATCAACTACTTCGGTAACTTCTGGCGAATGCTCATACATAGTTTCTTCAAAGTTATAGCTTGTAACTGATTTTACTAATGTCGCTGGTATAATCTCTCCACGCCTTGCTATATTAGCTGTATATTGAGCTAGCTGAATTGGTGTATATGTGTTGCCACCTTGTCCAATACCAGCTTGAAGCGCATCTCCTGGGTTTAGAGTTTCTGGGTTTGTGTAACTGCCAAGCTTTTCAGGAAGCTCTATTCCTGTTTCAACTCCTAGCCCCATCATTCCAGCATACTCGTTAACTGTAGCTATCCCTAAGTTAAGCCCTGTATCATAAAAATACACATTGCAAGATTCTCTTAGCGCCTCTGTCACAGATAAAGGTCCATGGTAGCCAAGGCAGGTTGGGTTATAGGTTGGAGAGAATGTGTATACTCTTTCGCAGTTAATTCTAGTATCAGCTGTTACAACCTCTTCGTTTAATCCAGCAAGGGACACCAAAGGCTTAAATATTGAGCCTGGAGCATACTGCCCTTGAGTTGCCCTGTTAAATAGGGGCTGTAAGGGATCAGATATTAAGTCTGTGTAATCTTCTGAAAGCGTTGAGATATCATAGCTTGGATAGCTTGCAAGCACAAGCACCTCGCCAGTTTTAACATCGATTGCTGCGATTGCCCCTGTGTCAGCTTCCTTTCCTTGCCCTGCTGGTGCAGTTTCGTTAAGGTATTTTATTTGCGCCTCTATCGCTTGCAGGGCTGTTTCTTGAAGGGTTTTGTCTATTGTTAGCGACACTGTATTTCCTGGAATAGCTGGCTCGGCTACATCAACAGATATTATCTCACGCTTGCTATTAAGAGTTACTAAAGTCGAGCCGTCCTCTCCTCTTAGCTCCTCCTCAAACAGCTTTTCAACCCCATCTCTGCCGACAATCGCATCTCCTGGATAACCTAAATCGAGATAGTTTTCAAGCTCATTTTCAACTATAGGGCCTAAAGTTCCTATTATATGCGAAGCAACATCACTATTCTCATATGCCCTTATTGCTGTTTCGACTATATCAACTCCAACAAGCTGAGAGGACATTTGAGAGATATACACTGCTGATTCGTGAGAAAGCTCTTTTGCCATTGTAAAAGGAACTGACATAGAAAATCCGCTTATCTCCATCTGATAACGAACACCAGCTATTTTTCTTGCCTCATCATCAGAAAAATCGGTTATATCATATCTATCTATAAGCCAAAACATTGCATCTTCTGCTGTTGCATATTCTGCAAGCCCTAAATAATCTTTTAGCTTTGAAACATCCTTTTCATTATCGCTAAAACTATAAGGCTTTGTCGTTGAAATAGGAAGCTCGTCTATATACTCCTCCCCTATATCAACAATCATATCAATAACTTTTAATAGTTCTCCATTATCAACGCCCTCTGGCATTAACGCCCTATTTAAAGTTAGGTTATATCCTATCTCGTTATAGCTAAAAGGATTGCCATACCTATCAACTATATCTCCTCTTGCGCCTTCTGATTTTTGTGTGTATGAAATGCCTGCATTTGCAAGCTCTGAATATTTCTTTCCATTAACAAGCTGAAAATTCATCAGTCTTAATGTAAAGGCTGCCATCATGCTAACAACAAAAAGAGCAAGTATTGCTATTCTTATATTTAATTTCTTTTGCTCCAATTTTTATAACCAATCCTTTCCCTTACAAACACAAATCAGGCAGTAATGCCTAAAGTTGTGACATCTACTCTAATTAAGCGGCTCGCCCAGCCTATCCGAAATTCTCTTTACAAGCAGAAAGGCAAAAGGCGAAATAACGATAGTTAACAGTACATTTGGTATAAATTGCCCCCAAAATACTAATCGTAAACTTTCATATCCCCACATACCATATAAAAAGAAATAACACATAAACGAAAACACAAGGCTTCCTGTTCCAATAAGTATTACCGAGGTTTTTAGTGAACGTCTTAAAAGATAGTTGCAAAGCAATGAGCACACAACACAATAAATAAGCAAAAACGCACCAGCCATTCCAAACACAAGCGCCGAGCTTGAATCCCAAATAAGCCCTCCCATCATGCCAATAACACCAGCCATTAGCTCATCTTCAAACATCGCAATGGCAATAACCAAAGCAACCACAAAGTTAGGCTTCGACTGCCCTATTTGAAATAGCTCAGGCATCATCTGAACTATAGAAAACAAAAACACTATCCCTATATATATCAAAAATTTCTTTGCCGTTTCTTTTAGCTTCTCCTCCACTAACTATCATCACCCTCTCATTATATTGTAATTATATATTATACACCCTTACAAAAAAAACATCAACACTTTTTTACACTTAACATTCTTTTCATTAATTTTGTTAAACGGACATTGTGACGATTTCGTGCGACGGTGCGTCGAGCGCCGCACCCTACTATTTTTGGGACATCAATTTTTGGTGTGTCATTTATGGTCATGCAAAGCTAAAAATGACATTGCAAATTGTAGCGGCGACTAGTAGCCGCCATTTTAGTTTTTCGCTAATCTTATAGTTTTTTTGCCATCAAGGGTCCATTTCATTCCCTTGATGGGTGGGTACGGATAGAACGCTCCTTTGTTTATGGTCTAGTGAAGCTTTCACCCTGTCGTCATACCAACTGCTGTTGTAAATGGCTAGTTTTGCTCCTGTCTTGTTTTTTGATGTGAAAGCTGTTTAGTTTTTTAAGTGTTTCGCTCACTGCGGTGAGCGCCAAAG
>CAYJEV010000053.1:0-12743 GCA_964369265.1 uncultured Oscillospiraceae bacterium | reverse complement strand
AGGACATTCAATTTTTGAGTGTCCTTTTTAGCATATAAGCTTTTTCTGAGATTAGAAAAATAAAATAAGAACTTCGCTTAGGGTAAACCCACAAATAGCAAAGTTCTTATTACATATGATTACTTAAATAACTTTTAGAGTAATACTTTAGCTATGTAAGCGACTACTTTCTAGTGCTAGCAAGCATAGTTTGCTTTAATGTCCATAGCTTTTCAGAATAGTCCACATAATATTTGTGCGGAAATTCAAAACGAAGCAACTCAACCCATAAGTTGTCTATCTCTGTCTTGCTTTTTTGTCGTATCGTTTCAAGAGTTGGTAACTGATAAACCCTCTCTCCTTTTTTGTAAATATGCTTTAGTATAGGAACAGCCTTAAAGTTTTCAAGTGTTTTCTGCTTCCAGTGTGCATTAGGATCAAAAATAGTCAGCGGTTTTGTATCGTCAACAGTTTCTTCAGCTAAGGTAATATAATCAGCCTCTGCTTTTCCAGTTTCTCTATTATATAAGCGATACACCATCTTGAAGCCTGGTGTCGTTATCTTCTCTGGGCTTTCAGAAAGCTTTATTCTTCCCTCTAATACACCCTCGTCATTAGAAACAGCAACAAGCTTATACACACCACCAAAAACAGGCTCAGAACGGCTAGTAATTAAATTTTCGCCAACACCAAATCCATCAATTTTAGAATCTTGATGCACAAGCTCCCTAATAATATACTCATTAAGCGCATTTGAAGCTATAATTTTAACATCAGAATACCCTGCCTCATCTAAAAGCACCCTTGCTTTTTTAGATAAATATGAAATATCTCCACTATCAATTCTAACACCATAAGGACGAACTCCCATAGGCTTTAGCACTTCATCGAAAACTTTAATCGCATTAGGAATGCCGCTTCTTAACACATCGTATGTGTCAATTAAAAGAGTGCAGTTATTAGGATATACACTAGCATATGTCTTAAAAGCTTCATACTCGCTCTCAAACATCTGCACCCAACTATGGGCCATAGTCCCAACAACAGGTATGCCAAAGCATTGCTCAGCCATAACACAAGCTGTCGCATGGCAGCCACCAATATAAGAAGCTCTCGCCCCAATTAAAGCAGCATCATAGCTCTGAGCTCGTCTTGAACCAAACTCTAATATGCTTCTTCCCTCAGCAGCTCTAACAATTCTATTCCCTTTTGTTGCAACAAGAGAAGGATAGTTAATAGAAAGCAATAGCATCGTTTCAATAAACTGCGCCTCTATCGCCTTGCCTTTAACTATCATTACAGGCTCTCCAGGGAAAATTGGCATTCCCTCTTCCATCGCCCAAATATCACAAGTTAGCTTAAAGTTAGCAAGATAGCTTAAAAACTCCTCGCTAAACATTTTCTTGCCTCTTAAATACTCTATATCTTCCTCGCTAAACTTTATATTATCCAAATACTCAATAGCATGTTCAAGCCCTGCAAAAATTGCAAAACCACCACCATCAGGAACTTTTCTAAAAAAGAGATCAAAAACAACCTCTTTTTCTGTAATTCCCTTTGAGAAATAGCCGTTTGCCATTGTAATCTCATAAAAATCTGTTAGCATGGTAAGATTGCGCGCTTCTCTGATGAAACTCATATGCTTCTCCTTGTCTATTTGACATTTAACATTACATTATGTTCGTTAGTACCTAAAACCTCTAAAGTTTCTTTATCAACAACAGATACAACAACTATATGGGCATACTCACCTGGCTCTGCTGTAATATTAAGTTTTGGATTATCTGTCTTATATCCAGCTGGAATAAGTCCGCTTCTATAAATAACTGTCTTGTCTTCTTCTAAAAGCTCAACAGCTAAGTAGTATGGAGTGCCTATTGGGTTCTCGACTATTAAAGTTGATTTTTCAGCCTCAACACTAGGAGTTGTGTTTATATAATAATCAACACTATCAACAGTTTCTCCGCCTTCGTAAACACTATCAGCTTCAACCAAAGATAGATCAACATTTGCTATTCCTTCAAGGCTATCTCTTAAGTTCTCTTCTGGCGCGTCCTCGCTTGAAGAGCTATTATTATCCGCCATAACTATAGCAGTTATGCCAAATAAATCGCCAGACTTCGTTAAAAAATACCCGCCAATCGCCAAACCTATCATTAGTATAACTACAACTATTATTGCACCTATATTATTTTTCTTTTTTCTGCGTCCTGCTCTCATACACACCTCCAAAATTATTATCTAATATTCTAACACAAAAGATAACAAAATGCAATTATATATGCAGATTTATTGTATTTTTTTAAATTTTTCTATAGACTTTTAACTCGTTATACTGTATAATGAAAATGATATCAATTATCATATTCGTTTTTATGGAAATATTTACAACTACGAAAGGAGTTTAGCATGAAGTATTCTGCACAACGTGAGCTAATAAAAGATGTGCTTAAAGATAATAAAGACCACCCAACAGCCGATGAAGTTTTTATAATGGTAAAGCAAGAAATGCCTAATATCAGCCTTGCAACAGTTTATAGAAACTTAAATCAATTAGCAGAACAAGGAGTTATTGCAAAGATTTCAATGCCAGATGGCGGAGATAGATTTGATTCCTCTCCTCACGAACACTGTCATCTAATCTGCAATTCTTGCGGAAAAATTTATGATTTAGATCTTCCTTTGGATGTTCATTTAGATGATCTTATCTTAGATGCTATTGGCTTTAGGGTAAATAAAAGGCAATTTATCGCACAAGGTATCTGCACATTATGCCAAGGACACTAATTTTTCAACTTTAAAGAACGGTTTATCCGTTCTTTTTTTGTATGCAAAAACAAGCCGACACTTTATTTTGATGAGAGTGTCGGCTTGTTGCTATTAAACCTATTCTGGCTATGCCTCTATTTAAGTTCTTGACCACATTTATGACAGTTTTCTTTAGTTAAACACCAAAAAGCTGAATTTCTAATATTGCAATTTGGGCATCTCAGCATTAGAAAGTCAATTGCAATTGAGGCTAAAACTAAAGCTACTCCATAAAGGTAATGTGAAGTTAGAAAAAACATTATGACTAAGCCTGATATAAACATAATCACAGAGAAAAATGAGGTGATCTTAAATTTATTCAATATCATTTCCCTCCTATAAAAGCACTCTCTCATCGCCAACTTTTTTAGTAATGTTTCTTCTATCAAAAAATTCTAGTAAAGCCATCGCATACTTTCTTGAAGTTTGGAGATAATCTCTAAACTGAGCTAGCGTTATAGTAGAGTTACTACTAAAATGCTCTTTAAGTTTGTTAAGCGCTATATCATAATCACACATTCTAAAGTTAATGCCAGGTGCAATAGCGATAATATAGCCATCAGCGAAAAGTGCATCATGAACATGAGGAAAATGCGCTTTTTCTTTCTGGAACTTTGCTAATAAATCCTCTGGTGATGGAGGAGCAAAAGGAGAAGCATCGTATAGTTTTACTAATCCATCACGCACTCTCTTCTGAACATCTGAATAAGTAACAGTAAAAGATGTTAAATGCACTCTACCATTATTCTCGCTAACCGTTTGGAAAGATTTTAGCACTAACGCAATTATTTTATCAGTTGTTGGAATGTCTGCCTTGATTGAAAGCTTGCTTCTAAGCTCTTCTTTTTTTATACCTATTTGCAGAGGGAATTGCTTATGGTGTGTGGTTAAAAGCGCTTCAAGCTCTCTTAGAATTGTTTGAAGATAGCCTGTGTGTACCACAACTTTTTCATTAACTCTAACTACCAAATCATCCACCATCAAAGAGCTTACAAGCTCGTCAATATCCTCCTCAGAAATAGAAAGTGCAGAGGCAATATCGGATAAAGGCGTTAGAGAAGGGCTTGCCTCTAATATTGCAGTGCCAAGCTTATCTTCAATTGAACCCATCTCTTTAATCTCTAAGTTTTTGATGCTATCGTCATTAAATCGCTTATGCTTAACTGGATTTGCATCAATAATAGTCCCTCCACCAACTGTTTCAAGCGGAGAATAAAAGCGCACTACAAATCTATCACCCTTTTTAACAGCGATTTCCTCACTAAGCCTAAACTGTACAAAGCCGCTCTCACCAGCCACAAGGCTATCCCTATCAAGAAGCACAGCCTTTGCTAGTGCATCAGAAGTGCCATGATAGAAATGCAAACGTGAGGCGTTATTTATAGAGCGATTGCACTCTGGAAGTATGGAGAGCTTAACATCTATCATCCTAGTATTTGTCATGCTATCAGGTTTTGCAATTGTATCGCCTCTTTTAACTTCTGTTTTTTTAATAGAAGCTAAGTTGACTGCAACTCTTTGCCCAGGAAAAGCTGTTTTAACATCTTTTCCATGAACCTGAATGTTTCTAACCTTAGTCATTTTTTGTTCTGGATAAATCATAACATCATCGCCCTCATTCAAAGAGCCTTCAATTAAAGTTCCTGTTATAACTGTGCCAAATCCATCAACTGAAAACACTCTATCAACTGGTATTCTTGCTGGAAGAGCTGTGTTTTTATCTTCAATCTCATCGTAAATTTCAACTAATTTGTTTCTAAGCTCTTCCAGTCCAGCGCCTGTATGAGAAGATATAGGCATTATAGGTGCACTTTCAAGGAAGCAGCCTTTTAGCTTTTCTGAAAGCTCTTCTTTCATCATTTCAATCCAGTCTTCGTCGACTAAATCGCTCTTTGTTAATACAACAACACCATGAGATATATCCAAAAGAGATAGTATCCCAAGATGCTCTTCTGTTTGTGGCATAAAGCCTTCGTCGGCAGCTATTATAAGCATCGCTATATCAACTCCGCCAGCTCCCGCTAACATATTTTTAATAAACTTCTCATGCCCTGGAACATCGACAATACCAACCTTTTGTCCGTTAGGCAGATCAATATGCGCAAACCCAAGTTCAATTGTTATGCCGCGCTTCTTCTCTTCCTTTAGCCTATCTGTGTCAATACCAGTTAAAGCTTTTATTAAGCTGGTTTTTCCATGGTCAACATGCCCAGCAGTACCAATAATTACGTTTTTCATTCTATGATTATTCCCTTCCCTATACTATTATAATATAAGTTTGTTGGCTATTTAGTTGCAAGTCCTATAGTATCAGCAATATATTTAAAGTCATTTCTATCAATTGTTCTAACATCAAGCAACAATCTCTCTTTTGAGATTCTTCCAATAATTGGTGTTGAAGATAATCTTAATGCTTCTTCAAGCTTATTAACTGAAATGCTAGTTGGTGCAATGGCAACAGCATAGTTATCAATAAACTCTGTTGGCAATGAACCTCCACCAACCTGCCCTTTCTCCACAACAACCTCAAGTTCAAGTTTATCACTAGCAGACTGGATTTTTTGTTTTAGTAGCTGAGCTTTCTTTTTTAGCTCCTCGCTAGTTTGGGAAAGCATTTGATAAGTTGGTATCTGCTTTTTCGCATTCTCTAAATCTAGGTACTCCCTAAGAGTTATTTCAAGCGAAGCAAGAGTCAGCTTATCAATTCTAACTGCTCTAGTTAAAGGATGCTTTTTCATAGCATCGATGTATTTCTTCTTGCCAACAATAATACCAGCCTGAGGGCCTCCAAGAAGCTTATCGCCACTAAAGGTCACAACATCTGCACCATCATTTAATGAGTCCATAACTGTCGGCTCATCTTCAATGCCGTATTCCGCCAAGGATAAAAAAGAACCGCTGCCAATATCGTGAATTAGAGGAAGAGAGCGCTCTTTACATAGCTCTGAAAGCTCGGAAATAGTAACCTCTTTTGTAAAACCCATTATCTTGAAATTGCTTGTATGAACTTTGAGGATAGCGGCAGTTTGTTCGTTTATTTCTCGTTCGTAGTCTTTGTAATGAGTTTTATTAGTTGTTCCAACCTCAACTAATGTACTATTAGAGAGCTCCATAATTTCAGGTATTCTAAAAGAACCGCCAATTTCAACAAGCTCTCCTCTTGAGATGATAACTTCTTTATTCTTGCAGATAGCTCCTAAAGCGAGCATAACAGCAGCGGCATTGTTATTAACTGCCATTGCAGCCTCCGCTCCAGTTATCTCACATAGTATATCTTCAATCAAAGAGTATCTGCTTCCACGCTTCGCTTCTTCAATATTATATTCAAGATTAGAATATCCTCTAGCAACATCATAAACAGCTTTTGCAGCCTTTTCAGAAAGCATTGCTCTTCCCAAGTTTGTATGCAAAATAACACCACTAGCATTTATGACACGCCTTAGATTAGGTGTCGTTTTCTTTTTAATATAAGCTTCAACCAACAAGGCAAATTCTTCATTAGAAGGGACTTCTTTTATGTTTCCCTCCAAAATACCTTTTCTTACATTATCTATAGTTTCTCTTACAGCTGTTAGGACTATTTTTTGAGGGGCATCAATCTTCTCTATATTTGTGCTATTTATTAGCTCATCAACCTTTGGGAGATTTCTTAAAATATTAGTATTATTAGACATTGTTACACTCCTTCTATTTTTCTTTCTTAATTTTACCCTAAATCTTCTTTGATTTCTATAGTTAAAAGCAAAAAAACATTAAAAATCTCAAAAATTTAGTCGCTTATAAAGAAAACTTTGTTTACTAATTAACAGTATTAAAAGATTCTACAAAACAGCGATAAACTGGGGGTGTATTTATGTTGATTTTTGTACAATTTACTAAACAAGCCTTTATTTTTCCAAAATTGTATGTTATATTATTAAGAGCCGTATATAAAAATTAAGGTATTATATTTAGTTTGGAGGAAGAATTTTGAGAAAATTTTTAAATTCTATTGGTGTACCACATTTTAAAAATACAGTGGACAAAGCGCCAGTAAGAATACCACCATCAGAAAAAGTAGTTATTTCGCTTGCACAACATATTGGTAAACCAGCCGATTTAAATGTTAAAATTGGCGACTTAGTTAAGATTGGTGATGTTGTAGGCGCACAATCAGGATTTGTAAGCGCTCCAATTCATGCGAGTGTTTCAGGAAAAGTAACAGCTATTGAAAGCATGTTAATGTCAAATGGCATGTCTGCACAAGCTGTTGTTATAACATCCGATGGTCTGATGGAGCTTAGCGAAAATGTTGTCCCACCAGTTGTTACAACAAAAGAGGAGTTTATAAAAGCTGTTGCAGCTTCTGGGCTTGTTGGGCTTGGTGGAGCTGGTTTCCCTGCTTCAGTTAAGCTTTCAGTTCCTCCTGATAAAAAAGTGGACACACTAATTATCAATGGTGCAGAATGCGAGCCTTATATCACTTCTGACAATCGAACAATGCTGGACAAGGCTGAGTTTGTTAAGGAAGGCGTTGAGCTTGTAAAGAAATATCTTGGCATTGAGTTTGCTAAAATTGTTGTTGAAAGCAACAAGCCAAAGGGCATCAAAAAGCTTAAAGAAGCATGCTCTAATATTGCAGAGATAGTTGAAGTGCCTTCAAGCTATCCTCAAGGCGCAGAGAAAGTTATGGTTTATAACACAACAGGCAGAATTATCGCAGAAGGCAAGCTTCCTCTTGATGTTGGTTGCGTTGTTATGAACATAACTTCTATAGCTTTTTTAGCAGAATATATTAAGACAGGAAAGCCTTTAGTCGAAAAAGTGCTAACATTAGATGGCTCTGCTATAAAAAATCCAGGCAACTATATCGTTCCTCTTGGCACTCCAATTTCTCATTTAATTGAGCAAGCTGGAGGAACAAAGGCAGAGATTGCTAAGGTATTGATGGGCGGTCCAATGATGGGTATAACAGTTTACGACTTAGACTCTCCAATACTTAAAAATAACAATGCTATACTTGCATTTGATAAAGAAAAAGCAACCCTTCCAAAAGAAACAGATTGTATTCATTGCGGAAGATGTATTTCAGCTTGTCCATTTAATCTAATGCCTGTTGAGCTTTTAAGGGCATATAATCGAAAAGATGGAGAGGCTTTAAACAAGCTCAAGCTTAATATTTGTATGGAATGTGGATGTTGTTCTTATGTATGTCCTGCTAGAAAAGAGCTAGCTGACACAAATAAGGCAGCTAAGGCATTTTTAAGAGAGTTTAATAGTAAATAAGGAGTGATAAAATTGAATAAATTGATGGTTTCTCCTGCCCCGCATATAAAATGCGGAGAGGATACTGGTCATATAATGCGTGATGTTGTTATTGCGCTTCTTCCTGCTTTATTCATGAGTGTGTATGTATTTGGTTTAAGGGCAGCTCTGGTAATAGCAGTTTGTGTTGTTTCGTGTGTTGCTAGTGAATGGGGGTTTCAAAAGCTAACTAACAGACCTATTACAATAACTGATTTTTCTGCTGTAATAACTGGTGTGCTTCTAGCGTTTAACCTTCCTGTGACAATTCCTCTATGGATTGCAGTTTTTGGTTGTATTGTGGCAATTGTTGTTGTTAAGCAACTTTTTGGAGGCATCGGCAAAAACTTTGCAAACCCTGCAATTACAGCTCGTGTCGTTCTAACAGCTTCTTTTGGCGCTGAAATGACTAACTGGGTTATACCAAATGGCACAGATTTAGTTGCTGGAGCAACTCCAATGGCTATTTTAGCTACTGATGCTGGGCTTATGGCTGCAAAAACTTCTGCTACAATAAGCGCTGGAGATCCAGCTACAATGCTTCCATCTATACTTGATATGTTCATTGGTAATATTGGCGGTTCTTTGGGCGAAACATCTGCCCTTGCGCTAATTTTGGGCGGTGTTTACTTAATATACAGAAAGGTAATCTCACCAATCATACCTGTAACTTTTATTGGTACAGTATTTGTATTAACAGCGTTGTTAGGTCAAGCACCAATGTATCAACTGCTTGGTGGCGGCTTAATGCTAGGGGCTTTCTTCATGGCAACAGACTATGTTACTTCTCCAGCAACAACAAATGGTAGAATAATCTTTGGTATTGGTTGTGGTATATTAACAGTTATTATAAGAGTTTATGGAAACTTCCCAGAAGGCGTTTCTTTTGCAATTCTTCTAATGAATATCGCAACTCCACTAATCATTAGATACACATACACTAAACCTTTCGGAGGTGGCAAATAATGAATGCTTTTAATGATTATATTAAGCCAACAATGGTGCTTGTAGTTATTTGTGCAGTTGTAACTGGTGCTTTAGCTTTAACAGAGCAACAAACAACTCCGATTATTGATGAAAATAACAGAATAATAGCAGAAGCTGCAAGGCAAGAAGTTCTTCCAGAGGCTGAAGGCTTTACAAAGTATGAGGGAGAGCTTCCAGAGGGTGTTGTCGAGATGTACACTGCCAATAATGGTGTTGGTTCAGTTGTTTCTAGCACAGCAACTGGCTATGGCGGAGCAGTTAATGTTATGACTGGAATTTCTGCTGATGGAACAGTTGTAATGGTTAAGGTGCTTAATCATACTGAAACACAAGGCATTGGTACAAATGTAATAAATGATGAGTACCTATCTCAGTTTACTGGCAAAAACGCCGCTGCTTTTGGAATTGAGCTTCAAACTGAGGCTGGCGATAGTGTTCCTGTGGATGCAGTTGCTGGAGCAACAAAAACATCTATTGCTATTGCTAACAATCTAAAGATAGCTTTTGAAGGCTATAAAGTTATGGAAGGAGGTAACTAGAAGTGAGTAAAATGTCAATTGTAACCAAAGGCTTAATTAAAGAAAATCCTGTGCTTGTACTGCTTCTTGGTACTTGTCCAGCACTTGCGGTGACTTCACAAGGCGTAAATGGTATTGGAATGGGTCTTGCGACTACTTTAGTTCTTTTAGGAGCTAATATCTTCATTTCACTGCTAAAAAATATAATCCCAGACAAGGTTAGAATTCCTTGTTATATAGTTGTAATCGCTGGATTTGTAACAGTGGTTCAGATGCTTGTTGAGGCATTTTTCCAAGACTTAAACGCTTCACTAGGTATCTTCCTCCCTCTAATCGTTGTTAACTGTATTGTGCTTGGTAGAGCAGAGATGTTTGCGAGCAAAAACAATGTTGTTGACTCTGCGCTGGATGCAATAGGAATGGGACTAGGCTTTACACTTGCCCTATTCATTATGGCTACAATAAGAGAATTCTTCGGTTCTGCAACTATTCTTGCTGGCACACCTTTGGTTATTGATTTCTCAAGTGTAATGCCAACAATTAGTGTGTTCACAGCAGCTCCTGGCGGATTCTTTGTGTTTGGCTGTTTGATAGCTCTTGTAAACAAATTAACAAATGGTAAGGCAATAAAGAAGAAAGAGTTTGGTTGTGAGGGTTGCCCTAACAGCAAATCTTGCGGTAAGGAGGCATGTGAGTAATGAGTGAATTTTTAGTAATATTATTTAGTGCTATTCTTGTTGAGAACTTTGTTCTTACAAAGTTTTTAGGTATTTGTCCGTTTTTAGGAGTATCTAAAAAGACAGAATCTGCTTTAGGAATGAGTGCTGCTGTTATTTTCGTTATGGTAATAGCGAGCGCAGTGACATGGCCTATAAATAGCTTTTTATTAGTCCCAAACAATCTTGACTATCTAATAACAGTTGTGTTTATTCTTGTAATAGCTTCTGTTGTGCAGTTAGTTGAAATTGCCCTTAAAAAATACATCCCAGCGCTTCATAAATCCCTTGGCATTTACCTACCACTAATCACAACTAACTGTGCAGTGCTTGGTGCTACAATGCTTAATATTGACAACGGCTTTAACTTTTTAGAGGCAATTGTTAATGGTTTAGGAGCTGGTTTTGGCTTTATGTTAGCGATGCTGTTATTTTCTGGCGTTCGTGAGAGAATGGAAAACAGCAATCCTCCTGAAAGCTTTAAGGGAATACCAATCACATTAGTAGCAGCATCCATCGTTTCCCTTTCATTTATGGGATTTGCTGGTGTTGTAACAAATTTATTTGCATAGGGAGGAGAATATACAATGTCAATGTTACTTCCTGTTGGAATAATATCAGGTGTTGGCTTAGTGTCTGGCTTGGTGCTTGCTGTTGCCTCTAAAGTAATGGCTGTGCCAGTTGATGAAAGATATCTGCTTTTAAGAGCAGAACTGCCTGGAGCGAACTGCGGCGCTTGCGGATTTGCAAGCTGCGATAGCTATGCTGAGGCGTTAAACAAAGACAAGAGCTTATCTACAAGCCTTTGTATACCTGGCGGAAATGATACAGCAAAGGGTCTTAGTGGTGTATTAGGAGGAGCTTTTGCGGCTGTTGAGAAAAAGATAGCTGTTGTGCGTTGTCAAGGACATAGCGAGAACTGCTCTGACAAAATGCAGTACACAGGCGCAAAGACTTGTGCTGATAGTAAGCGTTTTTATGGCGGAAAATCTGCTTGTTCATTTGGTTGTTTAGGTCTTGGCGACTGTGCAGTTGCCTGCCCTTATGATGCTATTTGCGTTTCAAACGGACTTGCGTATATAGACAAAAATTTATGTGTGGGTTGTGGCGTTTGTGTTAAAACCTGCCCTAAGAATGTAATTGAGATACTGCCAGCTAAGACAACAACTGTTGTATCTTGTAATTCAAACGACAAGGGCGCAGTTGCAAGAAAGAATTGTAAGGTTGCGTGTATTGGATGCATGAAATGTACAAAAGTATGTCCTAACGAGGCAGTTAAGGTTGAAAACTTCTTAGCCAAGATTGATCAAAGCTTATGTACTGGTTGCAATGAATGCGTTACAAATTGCCCGACTAAGGCTATTTTAACATCTAAGAAATAATATTTATACATTTCGATTATTCTTAAGTGAAGAAGAAAAGTAAATAATGAAGAGGGGCGGATAGTATATTGCTATTCGTCTTTTCTTTTTACATAGCAATATGGCAAAGGGTGTGGTCACTTTTCAAACCACACCCTTTTTCCATTATAACTACTGCATCTAAGCTATTTAAATTCCAACTCTAAATTCTTTCCTTTTCTTATATAAGCACAGCTCAGTAAAGCCAATCTTTTTTAGCAAAGCAATTGCAGTGTCGAAGCCAGCCTTATATGTATCTTTACTATGACAATCACTACCAAGCGATACCCTTCTGCCTCCAAGCTCGTAATAAAGAGTGAACAAGTATTCAAGATAGCTAGTATTGTTGTATTTATAGATAAATCTTGTGTTAAACTCCAGAGCCTTTTTCTTAGCTATAATAAGCTTCATCAGCTTTTTAAGGGCGTGTTCATGGTTTGAAATATCAACTCTTCCAATATATCTAAGCAGATAATCTATATGGGCGACTATATCAAAATCATCGCACTCAATCAGCATATCAGTGTATAGCTCTATGTATTTTGCATAGGCTTTTTCAGCTGGAAGATTATATAATAAGTTTTGCTCGCTCGAAGCATCTCCTTCATCTTCATGCACAGACATTAACACAACATCAAAGCTCTGTTCTTTAATTATTTTATCGCTGTCCTCTTTGCGAGATTTTTTATACCCCACTTCTATTCCCTTTAATATATCTATATTATACTTCTTTGACAGGCTTTTAATAATCTCATCTTGCATTACAAAATCTGGAATGATATCCATATCATGCATTGAAGCACAGCCTAAATCCATATGCTCTGTTGTTACAATTGTATCTATTCCCTCTTTTAGTATAATATCAATATAGCTTTCCAAGCTCTCTCTGCTATCATAAGATAGCAAAGTGTGGACATGTTGATCATATATTTTCACTCTAATGCTCCATTTCGCAGTTTTTTATTCTTAATTTATTATAGTTTATATTACTTTCTTTTACTAGTATCAAAGCATATAAAATGTGTAAAATTGTTATATATAATTTAGAATTA
>CAYJEV010000052.1:0-12758 GCA_964369265.1 uncultured Oscillospiraceae bacterium | reverse complement strand
TAATGATAAAGTTTTGCAAACGACATTAAGTTTGGTTTATACATAGAGAACCTAATAGCTTTCACATCAAAAAACAAGACAAGCACAAAAATCTAAAGTTCACATAAAAGCTGAAGTGTGTTCATGTGAAAGCTTCACAAAACCCTAAACAGAGGAACACACTATCCGCCCCCACCCATCAAGGGAATGAAATGGATCCTTGATGGCAAAAACCAGATGACACCACAAAACTAAAATGGCGACTGATAGTCGCCGCTACAATTTGCAATGTCATTTTATGTTTTGTATGAACATAAACACCCCACCAAAAGTTGATCCCCCATAATGGTAGGGTGCGACACTCGACGCACCGCCACACACAAACAACACCAACACCATCTTAGTTGCTTTTATACAAGAATAAGTGTAAAATGACATTATTTTCATATTAGTTTTCAACAAAAAATCGAGCGATATATAGCTGTTTCATGCATTGATTTTCTATCATATATAGTTTAATATGTATATATGAAAGGGTGAGCGTTATGATTAACTATTTGAAGGATTATTTTATGTACAGAAGCTTGTTGAAAGATAAGATTATGGAGCAACATGGGGCTAAAGTGTATGGGCATTTCATTCGCTATAACTACCTTTTAAGGGGCTTGATAGGTTTTGTTGTGGTTTACTTGCTAGTAAATTTTTTCATATATTTTTAGAGGTGAATTATGCGAGAAAGTAAATTTCAAAAATATATCTATCATCAAGTTGATGCTAGAAAAGCAATACACGAACGCCTCATAAAAGAGTTTGGCAAGCCAAAAGTAATCTTATTTTATCTTATTGATATTTTTAATGTGCTAATTAAATTTATACTTTTTGGTGTTTTTTTTGGAATGCTATTTTTCAACTGGAATGTGATAGAAAAATTATTAAAGCATTTTGGGTTATATGAAGATTTTATGTTAAATGGCTTTCGCCTTTAGTCCTGACTAACATTATACCTTCTTTTAACCTATCAAAACAATATAAACAAACCAAAGTCCTAAGCCGTTTAAATTTGGCTTAGGACTTTTCTTAGTGATTATATTCCTTATATAAGTTGCTGTGCTTCTCTAATATCTTATTAAAGGCGTAGTTTCTGTCGCCGTTATTATAAAATCCCATTTGTGTTTTTGTGTATCTATTGCCGTCTTGATCAAATTCATAGCCAACAAAGCCAATTCCATACAGAGTATAAAATTTCATTCGTGAGCCACTTGAGCGATAAACGTATGTCATTTTTTGTTCTTCCATTTTAATAATGCTGTGTATATCAGAGAGCTTAACTATCATGTAGTAAGGGTCACCTCCAACAAAAAACACATAATTATTTGTAACTATGAATTTTGCAGGGTGAATGTCATTTTTAGGCCCTCTCTGATTAAACTGAAAATAACTTTGAACACTAAGTATCTCTTGGGAAAATGATGTCAGTTCTTCTTCGGTTAGATTAAGCTCTTTGACAGCAAACTCTAGCTGTGTCATATATCTTGTTGTTCTAAGCATTGCAAAAGTAAGCGCAATTGTAAGCCCCATAATCAAAGCGCCCAAACCAAAGCCTATTAATGCCGGCATTATAAAGCTGCCAGATATAAAATAGCCAATAATTCCAAACACAAGTATTAAACCTATAATAGTTAAAGGTGCAGTTACACAGAGAAGTGTTTTTTTGTTTTGGTTAAATTAATTCTCTAACCATTGAAGCTCATGATTAATAAGCATTTGATAATGTTGCATATTCCCTTAATCCCCTAACTAAAACATTAAATTGAAGTTTACTTTAAACGCACCAGCGCCCTTTATCTCGTTATACACTGCACGTCTATCGGCGATTCTCTCCTCAGCGCTCTCGCCAAAAACATCCCTAGCCCAATCATCATGTCCAGCAAGATAATTTTCAATTAAATCCTCCCAGCTAGAAAAGTTCCTCTGAATCATCTTAGCAATATGAGAAGAGCCTTCCACCATCTCTTCCCTTGTATAAAATCCGCCAATAAACCCTAGTGCATATAACTGAGTTGCACGGCATAAATCCCAAGCTAAAACTGGCTTTTCTTGCGCCTCATACATTAAGTCGCCTATCATATTTGTGCAGTCAACCTTGTTTTTAATATCCCAGTCACGTCTAAGGAGCAATCTCATATCGCTAGCTAGGTCCTTGCTGTACTTCTCGCCACCAAAATAATTAAAATCTCCAAAGTTAGCATGTGCCCACACAGCTGAGGTATCCCTCAACCACTTTTCTTTGTCATTTTGTGGTAAAGTCATGTTTGGGTCTGCCTTTTTTAAAAAATCGAATAATCCCATCTTTTCTATCTCCTATATAGGTTTTAATAATACATCGAACGATACAACCACTTCCTATGCATGAGGCATATCATATTCCACTATCACAGTATATCTGCTATCTATTTCTTTAACTCTCGCCTCAATCTGCAAATGAATGTTATCTCTGCTGCTTTCTTTTAAATTATGGCCGCACAACACAACATCCAAAACTACATTTATATTCCTCTCTCCATCAACTATTCTTAAATCATGGAAAGATAGTTCATCATCTATATTATTAAGCACCTCATTTATTACCCTGCTAAGCTCCACAATTCTCTCATCTTTTGTTATAACAGGGTCAACATGCACAGTCGCAAATACTCCAAGTCGCTTAGAAAGCAACTTTTCTATTTCATCACTAACCTCATGCGCTTTAACAAACTCGCATTCCTCTGGAATTTCGGCATGTATTGTGACAATCTTTCTTCCTGGACCATAGTCATGCACAATAAGATCGTGTGTGCCAACAACCTCGCTAAACTCCATTACAATAGATGTTATCTCATCTGCAAACTCCTTTGTTGCAGGCATTCCAAGAAGTGGATCAATTGTATCCCTCATAACATCAAATCCCGCTTTTAATATAAATAAAGCCACTAATGCGCCAATATATCCATCAATCGGAAATGGCACAAATTCCCCTATTACAACCGAAACAATAACAACGCTAGTTATTATAACATCATTTAAGCTATCTTTCGCTGTTGCAATAAGGCTTTGAGAATCTATTTTTCTGCCAATGCTTAAGTTAAATCTATTTTGATATAGCTTTATTAAAACGCTGACTACTAAAATTAACAACATTGGTGTTGTCATTGTGACTGCGGTTGGCTCTAGTATCTTCTCAATAGAGGTAACAGCAAAGTCAAAACCAACAGCCATTATCATAGCAGCAACAACAAGCGCCGAAAGATACTCCATCCTCCCGTGACCAAAAGGATGCTCAAGGTCAGCAGGCTTTCCGCTCAAATGAAATCCTATTAAAGTCACAATAGATGAGCCAGCATCCGATAAGTTATTAAAAGCATCAGCTATAACTGCAATGCTGTTCATTAGCATACCAACTATAATCTTTATACCAAACAAAAGTAAATTGCTGACAATGCCAAAAACAGCTCCCAAATAACCATAAGATGTCCTTACTTTTGGGTCTTTGATGTTTTCGTAATCTCGAATAAATGTCCTTACAAGAATGTTCTGCATATACCCTCCACTAAATGAATGTATCGCCTATATTTATTCTATCACTTTCCTTTGTTTCAATAGCCTTTTTAATTAAAGCCTCCCTATCAAGCCTTTGTTCAATCTCGATTATATCGCTAAGCTTAGGATTTGTCTTTGGATGTTTTGGTGTAAACACTGTACAGCAATCCTCATATGGAAGGATTGAAGTTTTGAAGGTATCTATCTTTTCTGAAATAGCTATAATTTCTGTTTTATCCATTCCAATTAAAGGCCTGAAAACTAATAATGAACTGCTGTCTTGTGTGCAGCTTAGTGCCCTCATAGTTTGGCTAGCAACTTGAGCCACACTCTCGCCTGTTATTAAAGCCTCGCTGCCATAGTTAGAAGCAAGCTTTGAAGCTATCTCCATCATAAAGCGGCGCATTATAAGCGTGAAATACTCTTCTGGACATTTTTTTGCTATCTCTTCTTGAATTTCTGTGAAATTAACTGTAGTCATAAAGATTCTGCCTGTGTATTCTGCCATCTTAGCGCATAGCTCTTTAACTTTCATCAATGCTCTTTCGCTTGTATATGGAGGGCTTGCAAAGTGAATAGCTTCTATCTCAAGCCCTCTCTTTGCCATCATATAGCCAGCAACTGGAGAATCAATTCCTCCTGAAATTAAAAGCGCAGCCTTTCCAGCTGTTCCAACAGGCATTCCTCCAGCGCCTTGCTTTTGTCCAGCATGAAGATATGCCCCAAAATCTCTTATCTCAATAGTTACAGTAAGCTGAGGATTTTTAACATCAACTTTTAAATGAGGGTATCTGCTTAAAATCTGCCCTCCAAGCTCCATACACATCTCTGGTGAATTCATTGGGAAGCTTTTATCTGAACGTCTGCCCATAACTTTAAAAGTACGAACATTGTTTAGCTCCTCCTCTAAATAAGGAAGCGCCTTTACAATTTCATCAAAGTCCTTTGGAAGCACAGCGCATCTGCTAAGCCCAGCAACACCAAAAACTTTTGATAGTCTGCTAAAAGCCTCTTCCATGTCTATATCCTCTGATTGAGGCTCAACATAAATAGTTGATTGCGCCCTTTGGATTTTAAATTCGCCTAAATCTTGAAGCCTTCTCTTAATATTTGAGGAAAGCTTATCTTCAAACTTTCTTCTGTTTAATCCTTTAAGGGCAATCTCTCCCATTTTCAATAAAAATATCTCATTCATATTTATAACAATTCCTTTCTGCTTCGGTTATCTGGATAAAACTTCTTATCTCTTTTTTAACTTAAGCCTTTGCCTCGCCTCAACTATACCATCAACTAATATATCAACATCTTCTAAAACATTATGCTTTCCAAAGCTAACTCTAACTGCGCTATCAACCCTATCATTATCAAGTCCGAGCGATTTTAAAACATGGGAGCTTTCGCCTTTCTTGCAAGCAGATCCAGAAGATATATAAACTCCCTTATCCGCAAGAAAATGAAGCAGTGTTTCGCTTCTTATTCCATCGACTGAAAAGTTTAGTATGTATGGTGAAGCATTTTCTTCTGAATTTATGTTTATAAAATCGAGAGCTTTCAGCTTCTCTTTTAGGTAGTTATTAAGCTGCAAAGTATTGTTATAGTTTTCATCAAAGCTAGAGATAGCGAGTTCAGTTGCTGTTCCTAGCGCCTCAATATACGCAACATTTTCAGTTCCTGGCCTTATCTTTTCTTGCTGTTCTCCGCCGAAAAGGCAAGGAAGAATGCGGACGCCCTCTTTCACCCAAAACGCACCAATGCCTTTTGGAGCATAAATTTTATGCCCGCTAAAGCTAACATAATCAGCAGAAAGCTTTGATAAATTCACTCTCTCTTTGCCAACAGCGCCAACAGCATCAATATGCACTAAGCAGTTTGGCGCTTTTCTTTTAATAGCTGAAACTAAGCCTTCTGCACTTAATATAGCCCCTGTCTCATTGTTCACCAAAATAAAAGAGGCTAGAATTGTATCTTCGGTTATTGTGTTTAGAATATCTTCTTTTTGTATTATGCCATCTTTCGGCGCAACAGTCAAAACATTATATCCTTGCTTTGAAAGCTCTTTAAAGCTATCAGTAACTGAGGAATGTTCTGTTGTTGAGGTAACAACTGTTTTGCCATTTCTTGCCCTAACTTTAACGGCTCCAAATATAGCAAGGTTGTTAGCTTCTGTTCCTCCTGAAGTAAAATAAAGCCTTCCTTTTTTGCCACCAAGGCTTTTATTGATTTTTTCTGTCGCTTGCTTTATTATCTTCCCAGCTTCTATCCCCATGCTATGAAGCGAAGAGGGATTACCATAATTTGAGCAGAGCGTTTCTGCTATTTTACTTGCTATGCCATCATCTGTTTTAGTCGTTGAAGCATTATCAAGATATACTATTTTCTCCAAAGCTTTTCTCCCTTTAAACGCAGTGTTTCTCAAAACTTTATCTTATCACATTAATGGACTTATTTCAAGCTAATTATATTTAACAAAAAAGGGTTGCGACGACAAAATCGTTACAACCCTTTTCATTATGCATTTTTCATCATTTCGCAGATTAGGTTTGCGCTGTTGTTTGCTGCTTTAGTTTCGTTGTCTTCGTATGTGTCGTTTGCTGCTTCGTCAGAAAAGTCGGAGATAGAACGAATAACAAGATAAGGAATTTCATTGATATAAGCAGTTTGCGCAATAGCTGCGCCTTCCATCTCCACACAAAGAGGGTTGCCAAGCCTATTCATAATAGCATCTTTTTGTGCAGTTGTGTTTACAAATACATTTCCTGTCGCTATTAAGCCTTTAGTATAGTTTAGCGAAAGCGTTTTAGCAGAGCTTTCAGCAAGAGCTACTAAGCCCTCATCCGCCTTAAACACATTTGTGTATGGATATACTGATCTAATAATGTTAATTTCCGTATCGTGAAAGCCAGTTTCAGTTGAGATAACTAAATCGCATATGTTAAGCTTTGGATCAAGTCCGCCAGCGATGCCTGTATTTATAACAGCAGTTGCGCCAAATTCTCTAATAGCAACAGAGGTGCAAAGAGCTGCATTTATAGGAGCTATACCGCATTTAAGCAAAATTACATCTTTGCCATAAAGCTCGCCCACATAATATACTGAATCATATATTTTCTTTTGTTCTTTAACTGTCATTTTAGCAAGTATAGCATCAATCTCAACCTGCATTGCTCCAATAATTGCGTATTTCATCGCTGTCCTCCAACTTTTAAGCCTTGTTTTAGTTATCTCTGCGCCATTTAACGCCTTGTGGGGTATCCTCGAGAATAATCCCCTCTGCCTTTAACATATCTCTAATCTCATCAGAACGATCAAAGTTCTTTTGCTTTCTTGCTTCTTGTCTTTCTGCGATTAAATCATCAATTCGGCTGTCTAAATTCTCTATTTTTCTATCATATAATAAGCCAAGCACATCGCAAAGCATATCAAATTTCTCCATGATAAACTCAACAATTTCCTTGCTCTTTGGAGATGAAAGATAGCTGTTAATCTCTCTAACCATCTCAAATAGAACACCAATTGCATCAGCAGTGTTTAAGTCATCATCCATCGCCTCTTCAAACTTAGCTATATATGCATTCAGTTCAGCTTTAAACTCATCATCGCCCTCTGTGCTGTCTATTGCTTTAGTCAGCATAAAGTCCATGTTATCACGGCAAGTGTGAAGCCTTTCAAGGGCAGCCTTGCACTGCTCGATAACATCATAGCTATAGTTAATAGGGCTTCTGTAATGCGCTTGAAGCATCATAAATTTAATTGGCTCATAACCAAACTTTTCAGCAACATCCCTTGTTGTAAAGAAATTACCTAAAGACTTAGACATTTTTTTGTTATCAACATTGATAAAGCCGTTATGCATCCAGTAGTTAGCGTAGTTTGTGTCGTTATACGCTCTACCCTGCGCAATTTCATTCTCGTGATGAGGGAAAACTAGATCTTGACCGCCGCAATGTATGTCAATTAAATTGCCTAAATGCTCTTTAATCATTGCAGTACATTCAATATGCCAGCCAGGTCTGCCTTCTCCCCATGGTGAGCTCCAAGATGGCTCGCCCTCTTTTGCAGTCTTCCATAAAACAAAGTCAAGAGCGCCCTCTTTTTCTTCGCTCACATCAACCCTAGCACCAGACTCAAGATCATCAAGCGGCATCGCAGACAAGCTTCCATATCCATCAAAAGCCTTAGTTCTAAAATAAACACTTCCCTTGCTTTCATAAGCAAAGCCCTTTTCGATTAAAGTCGACACAACCTCTATTATCTTATTCATGCTTTCAGTAGCCTTAGGATGGATAGTTGCTGGGCGAATGCCGAGTCCTTTAGCATCAACTTCATATTCTTTAATATACTTGTCGGTCAGCTCTTTTATAGTTATGCCTTCTTCGTTGGCTCTATTTATAATCTTGTCGTCAATGTCTGTGAAGTTTTGAACGAAAGTCACATCAAAGCCTTTATACTCAAAATATCTTCTAAGAGTGTCAAACACACATATAGGTCTTGCGTTGCCTATATGAATGTAGTTATAAACTGTTGGACCGCAAGCATAAATTTTTACCTTGCCCGCCTCAATCGGCTTAAACTCTTCTTTTTCTCTTGTCATTGTGTTAAATATTTTTATCATTGTACCCTCCTCTATTAAGTTAAATTAGCAATCAGATAAAAAGATCTCTCTGTTTTTCCAAAAATAATTAAGCCCTGAAACCACTGTCAGTAAAGTCATTGCGTATAGCAAAAATATATAGGAATAGTCGATAATAACTCCCTCAAAGCCAGCTATCTTAAAATAAGCAAACACTATAAATAGCATTTGACAAACCGTTTTTATCTTGCCCCATTTATCAGCAGCAAGAATTTTTCCGTTAGCTGTTGCAATTAGCCTTAGTGAAGTCACTGCAAACTCTCTAGCCACAATTAGCATAACCACAAACGATGGAACTACCCCAAAATCAATAAAAGCGATTAACACAGATAATACCAAAAGCTTATCCGCCAGAGGGTCCATTAGCTTTCCAAAATCTGTTATCATGTTATATTTCCTAGCTAAATAACCATCAAAAAAATCTGTTATCGAAGCAACTATAAATATGACAAGAGATATTAAAACACTGATCATTTCGCTATTCATCGCCAAAAAATATATACAAAACGGAATAAGCGCTATCCTCATTACCGTTAGTTTATTACTAATATTCAAATTCTTATCCAAACCCTTCATAAACAATAAGTTTTGCTATGTTGTCCGCACATAATCCGAATGCGTTTATGTGTGGACAACTAAACTACTAAATAGCTCTACCAATAATATCGTATTCGCTAGCGCCCTCTATAAGCACATTTACAAACTCGCCAGCCTTGTGCTCATTGGTCGAGGTGAAATATACTCTTGTGTCAATGTCAGGTGCGTCCATATAGCTTCTGCCAATATAACATTCAGCGTTTTCGTCATACCCTTCACACAACACAGTTATCTCTTTTCCCTCCATTGAAGCAGCCACAGCATATGCAATCTCCATTTGGATTTGCATTAGTGTTTCAGCTCTCTTTAACGCCTCTTCTGGCTCTGCTCTATTAAGCATATCAAAAGCAGGCGTTCCCTCTTCTGGAGAATAAGAAAAAGCTCCCATTCTTTCAAAAGCAGTATTTTCAGCAAAGTTACACAGCTCTAAAAACTCCTCTTCTCCCTCAAAAGGAAGCCCTGCAATAAATGTAGTACGAATGCAAATTTCAGGAATACGAGAGCGAAGCTTAGCAATAACCTCTTTAATAAGCTTGCTATCACCACGACGGTTCATCTTTTTAAGCACTGTATCATTTATATGTTGAAGAGGTATGTCAATATACTTAACCACTTTAGGCTCAGTCGCCATAACTTCAATAAGCTCATCTGTCATTCTATCAGGATAGCAATAAAGCAGACGTATCCAGCTAATACCATCAATTTTAGCAAGCTCTTTTACAAGCTCTGGAAGCATCAGCTTTCCATAAATGTCCTCGCCATATCGAGTTGTGTCTTGAGCAATAACGTTTATCTCAACAACACCTTCTGCCGCTAGCGCCTTTGCTTCTGAAAGCACATCCTCCATCTTGCGGCTTCTAAACTGCCCTCTGATGTCTGGAATAGCGCAATAACAGCATCTATTGTCGCAACCCTCTGCAACTTTTAGATACGCAAAGTATGGAGCATTTATTATTATTCTCTCTCCCTCAAGGGACAAAGCTGTCTTTTCGCCATAGCTTTCATATTTCTCGCCCATAACAGCTTTTCTTAGAGCCTCGCCTAATAGATGATTAGAGCCTATTCCAAGCACAACATCAACCTCAGGAATTTCTGCGGCAAGCTCGTCCTTATATCTTTCAGCAAGGCATCCTGTTACAGCAACTGCTTTTAGCTTTCCGCCTTTTTGTGAAGTGTATTCAAGTATTGTTTCTATTGATTCTCTTTTTGCAGACTCAATAAATCCGCAAGTGTTTATAACAACGCAATCGCATTCATCAATGTCCCCTGTTGGGATGAAGCCTTGTGATTTTAGTGCGTATAGTGCTTTTTCAGCATCAACCTGATTTTTTGCGCAACCAAGCGATACCAAACCAATTTTAATTTCCATAGTCCTCCTCGTATATACCAATCGCCTTTCTCGCCTCGCTAAATGAATAGCCAAGGCGAACAAGGTTATCAAATGCCCTTTTTTTGCCTTTTTCACTAGTAACATCAAATCGCTTCTTCTCTATAAAAAGAAGAGCTCTATCAACATTATCAGCAGCCTCAAAATTCCCGCTAACTTCCTCGGCAATCTCTCTCGAAATCCCCTTTTCCATCAGCTCTCGCTTTATTCTCATTGGAGCAAAAAACTTCCTATCATATAGTGAAGCAGCATATCGCTCGGCATAGTCATTATCATCAACAAAGCCTCGCTCCTCTAGCTCTTCCACAACCTCTAAAGCAAGATTTTTTCCGCCAACAGCAGTTATTTTTTCAGCGAGCTTTTTGCTAGAGTAGCTCCTTTGAGATAGTAGGCTATATGCCTTAGCACGAACTTTCTTCTCTTTTGTTGCTTCTTCAAGCTCTATTAGCTCTTCTTCAGTTATTTCCATTCCCTTTTTTAGAGAAAAGTCATTAAGAGTTATAAGCTCGACAGAAAATAAAAACTTCCCATCTATAAAAAGAGAATATCTCCCAGCCTTTGTTTTTGTAATATCAGTTATTATCACTGCCTACTCCACAGATATCTCAGCAGCAGCAGATTTAACTTTCAAATTGCCAGAAGCCTCTGTTTCCTCTTTTGGAGCAATAGGGGTTGCAGGCTTTTTAGCTGATTTTTTAGCAGCCGCAATCTCAATAGCTTTCTCAGTTACAAGGCCCGCTATCTCTTCACAAAGATCAGTGTTTTCTGAAAGAAGATCCTTAACCTTATCTCTGCCTTGACCTAAACGTGTTTCGCCATAGCTAAACCATGAGCCGCTCTTATCGACAATACCCATCTCAACAGCCTTATCAAGAATTTCGCCAACTCTTGAAATGCCCTTGCCATACATAATATCAAACTCAGCCTCTCTAAATGGAGGAGCAACCTTATTCTTTACAACTTTAACACGAACTCTATTACCAATAATTTCAGTTCCGCTTTTGATAGACTCTATTCTTCTAACATCTAATCTAACAGATGAATAGAACTTAAGCGCACGTCCGCCTGTTGTAGTTTCTGGGTTACCATAAGACACACCAATTTTATCTCTAAGCTGGTTTATGAATATAACTATTGTGTTTGATTTTGAAATAACAGAAGTTAGCTTTCTTAATGCTTGGCTCATTAGTCTTGCTTGCAAACCAACATGAGAGTCGCCCATATCGCCATCAATCTCCGCTCTTGTTACCATTGCAGCAACTGAGTCAACAACAACCACATCAAGCGCACCAGATCTAACCATTGTTTCGCAAATCTCCATCGCTTGCTCGCCTGTATCTGGCTGAGCAACTAAAAGAGAATCAACATCAACTCCAAGAGCTTCAGCATAAACTGGGTCTAAAGCATGCTCAACATCGATAAATAATGCTTCTCCTCCAGCCTTTTGAGCCTGTGCAACAGCATGAAGCGCAACAGTTGTTTTACCAGAGCTTTCAGGCCCATAAATCTCAACAACTCTTCCCTTTGGTAGTCCGCCTATACCAAGCGCTAAATCAAGCGTTAGAGAGCCTGTGGATATAGAATCCACCTGCATTTTCTCATTGCTTCCCATTCTTATAACTGCACCCTTACCAAAGTTTTTTTCAAGTTGACCAAGCGCTGCTTCAAGCGCCTTTGATTTTTCTGAAAGATCTGTTATCTCAACAACCTTTGCAACAACACTATTTTTCTTATCTGCCATTTTATATTCCCCTTTCGTTCCTACTCATCCACACATAATACGAATATAGATTATATATGGACAGCTAGGTATTAAATCAATATCATAATGTTTTATTATATACTATTTTAGTGCAAATTGCAATGAAAGTTTATATCTATTTGAATAAAATATCTATTTAATCAACACCAAAATTTAAGCTAAAATAACTGAACTTATTAAGCAACAAAATAAAGCCACATGAAAATTGACTTTCATGCAGCTTTACTGATTAGAAATAATCAATGGTGAGATTTGAAAAGTGAAAAAGTTTCAAGCCGACTGCAAGTCGTTTAAAATGTCGCAAAGCGACTCCATCACTTTTCACTATTCAATTTTAACTTTTCACTTAAATAATCGAAACGCAGTGGAGATTATTTATACGACATCATAGGGTGGACATAAACAACCACAAAGGCAGCAAAAGTTATCAGAGCGAGGAGGTTATAAATGACCTTATTGTAGCTAGATAAGATTAGAATTATTCTCTTGCTAAATATAAGAAGTAAAACGCCAGCTCCAAATAGTAATGACGCTATATTAAGCCCTTCTGGCGCAAAGGTGATTTGATAGTGGTTTTCGCCGGCTTTAAGTGGTATAGCTGTGAATGTCCCAAAGCTTTTCTCTATAACAGCCTTTTCACCATTTACAGTGACAGCCATTCCCTCATCATATGGTAATGGCAATAACAAAAAGCTGTTATCGCTTGTAGCAGTGGCAGTTCCTTTAAATATATTCTCTCCATCTATTTTGATGTTGTCGGTTGGTATCTCTAAAAGGCTTTCTTCTAATGCTACTAAATCAACACCATACACACCAAAAGATTCTGC
>CAYJEV010000051.1:0-12878 GCA_964369265.1 uncultured Oscillospiraceae bacterium | reverse complement strand
ATGTGAGGCGTATTCGGATTATGTGTGGGCGGCTAGTCACCCACACATCGCCGTATTTGTGATTTAGGCAAGGAGAACGAAGAAAGCATATGTGCATATGGTGATGAGGAGGTAAGATAATGAGAAGAATGGGAAATAGAAATACTGAAATACATAATCGAACAAGAAAACAAAATCACTCCACCTTTTTAAGGCTTTTAAAATATCTTGATACATATAAATTAGCGATTGTTGGAGCTTTTGCTTTAACAGTTCTTTCGAATGCTTTTTCGCTATATGCACCGCAACTTACTGAGCAGGTAATATCAATGATTGAAATGCCAGTTCAAGAAATAAACTTAAACGATGTATTTTCTTTTGGCGCAGTTATGGTAGCATTTTATATTGTCACATTCTTGCTTAGCGTTCTTCTTTCATATCTAATGCTAAAGCTTAGCCAAAATATTGGACACAGCTTGAGGAGAGATGCTTTTGCAAAGTTTGATAAGCTGCCTGTTTCTTACTTTGATACACATCAAACAGGTGAGACCATAAGCAAATTTACCTATGATATTGATATTGTGTCAGCATCGCTTGGAAATAACTTTATAAGCATCTGCACAAGCATTATTACTCTTATAGGCTCTTTTGTTATGATGACAATTTCAAATTTCACTTTAATGACAAGCGTTTTTATTGCAATACCAATATCTATTTCTATCGGAAGATATTGGACAGTCAAAGTTCGGGGTTTTCATAGAGAAAAGTCAAAAAGGTTTGGCGAGCTTAACGGATTTGTTGAAGATAAGGTGTCAGGACATAAGACAATAAAGATTTATGGCCAGCTTGATAATATTTTGAGGAAATTTAAGGCGAAAAATGAAGAGTGGGGAAAGGCACATTATAAATCAGAATTTACTGGCGGCGGTTCTCTTCGTTCAGGGCTTATGTTTGTTTCTAACATTACGACTGCGACAATCTATGTTCATGGTTGCTTTATGCTAGTTGGAGGAAGAATAAGTTTAGCCGAAATTTCTGCATTTATTTTATATGCCAAAATGTTCACAGGCGTTTTAAACGAAATTACATTTATACTAGCAGATATTCAGTCGGCTTTAGCGGCTTCGGATAGGGTTTTTGCATTTTTAGATGAATCGGAAGAAAAGCAGGATTTTGAAAATTCAGCAAAACTTGAGGATGTTAAAGGCGAAATAAAATTTAGTAATGCAAATTTTAGCTATAACCAAGATAGAGAAATCCTCAAAAATATCAATTTGGATGTTAAAGAAAATGAAGTCATTGCAATTGTTGGAAGCACAGGGGCTGGCAAGACAACACTAATAAATTTACTAATGAGGTTTTATCATGTAAGCTCCGGAGAGCTAGTTATTGATAATGTGAATATTGAGGATATGAATATTCGAAACATGAGGCGATCTGTTGCTATGGTGCTTCAAGATGCTTGGCTTTTTGGCGGAACTGTGTTTGAAAATATAGCTTATTCAAAGCCAAATGCAACTAAACAGGAAGTTATAGAAATTGCAAAATCTATCTCGCTTCATAATTCAATTATGGCTTTACCAAACGGTTACAATACGATAATAAATGAGAGCAGTGTCAATATTTCTGCTGGACAAAAGCAACTAATAACCATTGCAAGAGTTATGCTTTTAGATGCTAATATACTTCTTTTAGACGAAGCAACTTCAAATGTTGATTCTCTGACAGAGCTAGATATTCAAAGTTCTATGAGAAAGCTAATGAAGGGGAAAACAACCTTTGTTATTGCGCACAGACTCTCAACTGTCCGAAATGCAGATAGGATAATTTTGCTCGAAAATGGGGAGATAATCGAATCAGGGACGCATGAGGAGCTGCTTTCAAAAGACGGAAACTACGCAAAGCTCTATAATTCTCAATTTGAGAATATTGCGACAATTTAAAATGATGTGTTAGTATTGTCTTTTAAAAGATAGAAAAGCCTTGATAAATTAGCATGAAAATAGTCGAGTTTAACCCAAAAGGGAATAACTCAACTATTGTTTTATTATAATTAAATCTAAAGCTTTATAAATGAAGTGTGTCATAATACTGTAAGCTTTAAATACTTCTCTTTATCTTATTATATCAAAGATTTTACTGCGCTTACAAGAAGTTTATTGAAAGCAATAAGAATGAAGTTTATAAAAAATTTAAGTTTTAATCTATAGCATGCTATAATTGTGTTCGTTGAAGGTGCAGCGATTGCTACAGTTATTGGAAATGTTTGTGGTGGATTTTACTATATACTATATCTATTAAAAGGTAATACCATACTAAGTACAAAGCTTAAAGATTTTTCAGTTTCGGATGGTATTCCGTCAAATATTTTAGCGATAGGTGTCCCAGCATCACTGGCAACAATACTGATGAGCGTTTCCCAAATGATTTTAAATGGACAGATGTCTGCGTATGGTGATTTAGCATTAGCTGGTATTGGTGTTGCTATGAAGGTTACCATGATCACAAGTATGCTTTGCGTTGGCTTAGGTCAAGGCGTTGGGCCTCTTTTAGGTTATGCAGTTGGTGCTAGGAACAAAAAGAGATATAATGATATTATGAAGTTCGCATTAACCTTTGCTTTTACGCTAAGTGCGGTTTTAACTATTGGGTGTTATCTAGGGCTAGAGCAAATTGTGGGAGGCTTTTTAACTGACCCAGCTGCTTTTGATTATGCATTCTCGTTCTCACAAACCCTTTTATCAACAAGCTTATTGTTTGGAGTACTTTTTGTGATTTCAAATGCGCTGCAAGCAGCAGGTGCTGCAACTGCATCTCTTATTGTAAATATTAGCAGACAAGGGCTTGTGTATATTCCGATGGTTTTCATTTTAAATGCGACATTTGGTATTGATGGATTAGTTTTTGCTCAACCAATTGCGGATATCTCAGCATTAGTATTAGCTCTTATCTTGTATTTTAGAGTATCGCGCCAAGTTTTTGAACAAGGAGAATCATTAAATGAACCTCGATTTGAGGAGAAAACTCTTGTAAGTGAAACTGCTTAATGAAAATATCGGACAAAGCTCTTGTTTATTAGAAAATTAAAAATTTAAGATAATAATAGTGGTGGTTAAGTGATTTTCTTTTCAACCACTATTTTTTATATTAGATTTTAAAAATCTAATATAAATTGTCCCTCGATAAATAGTGAAAAGTGAAGAGTTAATGTATCACTTCGTGATGGGTTAAAAATTGTAAGTGATAGCAAGGATTCAAGCCGACTGCAAGTCATTTAAAACGTCGCAAAGCGACACCATAACTCTTCACTATTCACTTTTAACTCTTCACTTAAATAATCGGAACGTAGTGGAGATTATGGTTAAATAATGTGCCGAATAGCACATTTACAATCCTGCTACTAAATGGTAAGATGTAGTAAAATAGTAACTGAATGCCTGTTGAATTAAATATGATAATATTGGGAGGGTAGGTAATGAGTTTTTTTGATAAACTGAAAAGAGAAGTTAGCAAAACTGCTGGGGAAGCGATAAAAAATATTGCGAAGAGCCAAAATGAAGACGGACTTGCTAGAGCAAGTAAAGTAGCGATTACTATAGCTGCTATGCCGACGAGCTTAAATGAATTTAAAGAAATGGACGGAGCAGATTTTAGTGATCCAAATAAAGTTGTTGCGCTTACAGTAGTTGCGCTTTGTATCTATCCAATAAACAAGGATTTGTCTATAGAGATGCTCAATTATCTAAAAGGGCCGCGTCCTTTATCTAATTATGAAATACAATTTTTGGCTGATCGCTTTAGAGGAAAGGACTATCTAACTGCCTCTTATTTTGAAGGCGCAACTCCTGAAAATGGTTATGAACCTAAAGAGCCATTAACTATAAATGTGTATAAAACAGGGCATAGTGAGGATCTAATAAGCGAAGGATATTTGCAGTTGTTTTTAAAATCAGGCGGAGCAGACACTGCTCGTGGCGTTAAACTGAGGAAAAAAGAATCAACAGGCGAGTGGTTTTTATGGGAATATCATTTGCTACCTGACATTAGAAAACCAAACAGCGAAGATCCATGGGCGTAGACTATAAGTATTTTAATAGGGTTGTGACACATATTTTCTGTCATGACCTTATTTTGGCGTATTAAAAAATATCTAGGCTTTACATTACAATAACTAGCAGATATAATAATACCAAAGACTGTAATATTAATCCAAATATACAATCATTAACAAGGAGGGGATATATATAAAAAGCTATAAAATAGTTGTAATAGCTGTATTTTTAGTGTTTTTTTCAGGCTGTATTTTTATAATATCATCATTAACATCTCCTTCTGTTCAAGGAAATAGTTATATTCTGCCTAATAGCAAATCGCAGTTTATTGATATAATTGAAGATATTTATCCAGAAATAAATACAGTATATGCTGTGAATGAATCGACAACGAGGGATTTTAAGAATGGAGAAAACATAGGTGTTTATCATACACAAGGAATACCTTTGTCGAAAAGTAATGCTGATTATAGCTTCTTTCCTCATTTTACTAAAACAGTTGTAATTGTTGTTGATCGCTCTTTAACTGATGAGAATATAGAAAGTTTTTCTGATTTAGTTAGCACAAAACTTAAGATTAACTTTGATTTTGGGGCAAGTGTTGCAGACAAGCAGTGGGAATATCCATCAACCCACCATATTGTTATAGCGATGGCTGATGCGATATATGGTAGCTATGATATTGAGGCTATTGCAGAGGATTTTGGCAAGATAGCGGATGAAAGCAGATTTTTTACTGATGATATGTTAAAACCAGTTATTGTCACAACGGATGATGTTGCTGTCCAGATGATTAAATCTGGCAGAGATTTAGAGATAATTATTCCTAAAGATGGTACTCATAGTATTGATTTTGGTGCTTTGGTGTATGATGAAAGTATTGTGTTTGATAGTAGTTTGCAAAATGCTCTTATAGCCTCAGGATACAGGTTGCCTGACGGTAATTGTGATTTAGATTATTATCCTAGCTTCGAAGAATATAGTAGAGCTAATTATATTGAGGACATAGTAGCATATAATCAAGCTTCAAGCCAGGTGTCTAAAACGCTTAGAAGAGACGCTTTTAACACAAGATTATTTGGCTTTGCAAATACTATAGAAACAGCTGTATTTTATTTGTTAGTATTGTTTATTATTATTTGCTATCTTGTATCTATATCAAGGCGGATAACTGACAGAAGAATTAGAGATTATCTTGCTGCTTGTTTGGTGCTCATAATGTACTTGATAACGGCTGGTTTATTTAAATCGCTCAACGGCATGAATGCTTTTTTAGAAACATTTTTATGGTACTCATATTACATACCAATTTTACTAATGCCTGCATTATTTGTAAGAGTGGCTATTTTAATAGATAATTATGAAATTGACAAAAAAGTGGAGAAAGCATATTCAGTTTATTTCAAGCTAACATTTATACCGATAGTTATGGTATTTACAAATAGCTTTCATAATTTAGTTTTTGTTGTAAAAAATTATTACACTAGTTCTTTCACACATAATATAGGTTATTATTTTGTGATGGGGTGGGTGGCTTTGAGTGTGATATTTGCATATTCACTGTTAGTTTACAAAAGCATAACGAGCCCTAAAAAAGGAGCTTTTGTATATCCAGCTATAGTTAGCGTAATAATTGCCGTTTATGTGATTGGTAGAGCATTAAGGTTTACAGCATTTATAGAGTTTGACACAACTTTTGCTATTTCGATTATGGTGTTAATATATATAGAATCTTGTATGCAAAGCCGTTTGTTTCCAATAAATAAAGGGTATAGCAAATTTTTTAATCACTCCAATTTAGCTATGGAGATTAAAGATAATTATGGAAATACTGCCTATAAATCTAGGGTTATAAAGGATATAGATGAAAATTTTGTTAAAAGAAGCATTGGTATTGTGGGAGGCGAATTTTACTATTTTGAGGATTATACTGCCCTCAACAATGCCGAGAAAAAGTTGGTAATGGTCAATGAAGAAATTAAAGCGAATAACGAATTTTTACTCCAAAACAATAAAGTAAAGGCGGATTTAGCGGCTCTATCTGCTGAAAAATCTGTTTATGATAGTATCGATAATATATTGGTTAATGGGGCAGAGAAGATAGAGGGATTTATTAGCGGTATGGATAAAGTCAATAATAAAAAGCGGCTTATTAATGTTATAAGTATATATGCTTTGTTGATGAAAAGGGAATGTATGTATCGGATCAATGCTATGTATCAACATTCTCAGTCTTTATCTATTTTGCTTAACTCATTTGCTGAACTAAAGGAATTTACCGACAATATTGGTTTATCTATAGCTATAGGTTGCAGAATTCAAGATAGACTATCAACAAGCGATATGTCCTCTATTTATAGTTTTTTTGCTATGGCTCTAAAAAGTGCAATTGATTTGAATTGCAGCAGCGTACTAATACAAATCTACAAGCAAGAGGGCAAGGTCATTTTTTCAGTAATAGCCGATAAAGCTTTGTTTAGTGATAGTAGCTTTAATGAGCTTTCAAGCAAAAAGCAAAGCTATCAGTTATTCTCAAAAGATTGGGAAGATACTAAAGCATATCTGCTTTCATTAGACAATGAGGACTCTGAAGAGTAAGAGGGGTATTTATGACATCAATGTTTTTTTATTCACTAGATGTTTTAACAGCATTATTTGCAATTATGATATGCCTTTTTGCTGTTCAGAGCAGATATTTTTGCTTGCTAGCAGTCAATTATCGTCTAAGAGAACTTAAAACTTTAATTGGTGAGATAGTTTTGTTAGCCTATGTAGCGATATTAACCTTAATCCCTATCACTATATCTATACATCGAAGATACAGCATAATATCAGTAAATTATTTAGATTTAGCGTTATGGGGTATAGGAGCTTTTGCGATTTTATATCATATATATTTAAGCATATTAAAAGAAAAGGAAAGCTATCTTGCTATCTTGGCTATTTTATTAACTCTTCCTATAAATTCTGAAATTTTCCAAACAAGATATATTTTTATCTACTTGACTTCGGTGGTAATTTTGTTTTTTAGGCTTTTTATCTTAATAAAAAAGTCGATTGCAAGGCAAAGAAATGAACTAGATGCTTTCTCAATAAAAGATGGTTTGGATAAGCTGTCTTGTGGTATAATGTTTTGCGATTTGAATGGATATATTTTCTTGACAAACACTAAGATGACAGAGCTAGCCAAGGAGTTTTTAGATAAAGAGCTAAAGGATGGCAATCGCTTTTGGGAAAGTTTAGAAAAATGCAATATCCCTAATATTGAGTCGCAGATAGTAGAAGGAGATATATTAGTACATGCTGCGAAGAGTGCGTGGAGATTTTTAAAAGCACATTTTAATATAGGAAATAAAGAATATATAGAGATAATAGCGATCGACGTTGCTGAGAGTATAGGCGCATACTATGCTTTGGAAGAAGAAAATAGGAAGCTTGAGCAACAGAAAAAAGAAATTGAAAAATTAGCAGAGAATATAGAAACGCTGCATTGCGAAAAGGCATATTCTCGCATACGCTCTCGTGTTCACGATGTGTTAGGGCAAAGGCTAACAGCCATACAACGCATCAGCCAAAGCGAAGAGGATATTGACTATAACACCTTGTTATTCTTATCCAAAGATTCAGTTAAACACATAAAGAAAAAAGGCGGAGGAAATGCAAAAGAGCTGTTTGGCGAGATATATCATTATTTTTATAAAGTTGGCTTATCTATAGAGCTAACTG
The DNA here is from genome assembly GCA_964369265.1 of uncultured Oscillospiraceae bacterium. Taxonomy (GTDB): domain Bacteria; phylum Bacillota; class Clostridia; order Oscillospirales; family Ruminococcaceae; genus DAMCAP01. Next base: position 5,121 of record CAYJEV010000051.1, on the reverse strand, counting down.
ACGAGCTGCCTTATGAGGAGGATATCGCATTTCTATTTTTATCTGTTCTTAGAGAAGCTTGCACTAATGCAATAAAACACGCAGAAGCAACTAGAGTTTTTGTAACAATAGAGCGAAATGAAACCAACTATAGAATAGAGATAACTAACAATGGCGAGTCTCCTAAAAAAGGACTCCAAGAGGGGGGAGGGCTTTTTGGAATACGAAATCGTATAGAAAGCGCTGGAGGCACATTGAAAGTAGAGGTAATTCCTGAATTTAGCTTAATCATAACAATTGAAAGGAGCGAAGCTTAGTGATAAAAGTGTTTATAGTAGATGATCACAAATCTGTCTTAGATTCATTTAGCAATATTATAGAGAAACAGCAAGATATGGAGTATGTAGGTAGTACTAGCGATATAAAATCTGTTATTGAAAAATGTAGCGAGCTAAATCCAGATGTTGTTTTAACAGATATTTCAATGGATACTCCAAATAGTGGAATTACATTAACAGAGAAATTAAAGTTTGAGTTTCCTTCGATTAAAATAATTGTCATGTCAGGGTTTGATGAAATATCATACATACCAGAGGCAAAAAAAGCAGGCGCTGATGCATTTCTTTCAAAATCAAAAACCATTGATGATTTTGTTCAAATGATAAGGGCGGTTACAAGAGGTGAGGGTAGTTTTCCAGAGATTGTACAAATACCAACAGCTGAAGGCGAATCACCATTTACAGAAAGAGAGCTTGAAATATTAAGGCTTCTTTGCAACTCATACACTCGAAAAGAGATAGCCGATGAGATAAAAGTTGCAGAAGGTACTGTGAAAAGGCATATTGAAAATATGCTTGGCAAAACTGATCTTAAAAGCACAATGGAGCTTGTGCTTTATGTTGTGGGAAATGGTTGGATTTCGGCGAGAATGTAGTTCATTTTGTTTATTAAATTAAAAATTAAAGGCAAATATTTGAGCATTAACTTTGTGTATACAAAAGGGAATGCTCTTTTTGTTTGTGAAAATGTGCCTTTTAGCACATTTATTAGCAATTCCAGTTTTGGTAAAATTAAGGTAAGAACAATTGCAGTCAAATTCAGTGCGTTGTTATACCTAACTTTAAAATAGGAGGAATGATTATGGGACTTATTAAAGCGGCGTTAGGATCTGTAGGCGGGGTTATGGCTGACCAATGGAAAGAATATTTTTACTGCGAAGCACTCCCAAATGAAATTCTAGTAAGCAAAGGTGAAAAAAGAACATCTAACAGAAGCTCAAACACAAAAGGCGAGGACAATATTATCTCTAACGGCTCTGTAATAGCTGTTGCCGATGGGCAATGTATGCTAATAGTAGATAATGGCAAAGTCACTGAGTTTTGTGCAACACCAGGAGAATTTACCTACGATAGCTCAACTGAACCCTCAATCTTTTCAGGAGACTTAGGAGAGGGGATAAAGAACACATTTATCAACATAGGCAAAAGATTTACATTTGGTGGGCAACCAGCAAAAGACCAACGTATTTATTATTTTAATACAAAGGAAATTATGGGCAATAGATATGGGACGCCTAGCCCAGTGCCTTTTAGAGTAGTTGACCAAAATGTTGGGCTTGATATTGATATAGCTATACGTTGTCATGGAGAATACTCCTATAAAGTTATTGACCCAATGCTATTTTTTACAAACGTTTGTGGCAACATCTCAGGTGACTTCAATAGAGAAGAAATAGACGGACAGCTAAAAAGCGAGCTAATGACAGCTCTTCAACCAGCCTTCGCGAAAATCTCTGCAATGGGCATTAGATACAGCGCTTTGCCAGGGCATACAATAGAACTTGCTGATGCATTAAATGAGGTATTATCCAAAAAGTGGGGGGAACTAAGGGGAATAAAAATTCATTCCTTTGGAGTATCTTCAGTTAAAGCCTCCGAAGAAGACGAAAATATGATAAAAGAGCTTCAGCGAAATGCAGCATTTAGAAATCCAAACATGGCAGCTGCTCATCTTGTTGGTGCTCAAGCATCTGCGATGCAATCAGCAGCATCTAATGAAGGTGCTGGGGCAATGATGGGCTTTATGGGAATGAACATGGCTCAAGGAGCCGGGGGAATGAATGCTCAGAACCTTTTTGCAATGGGGCAACAGCCACAATATCAGCAATCTAACCAGCACCAACAACCAACACAACAGGCTGGATGGAGTTGTAGTTGTGGGCATGGTGGAAATAGTGGTAAGTTTTGTAATGAGTGCGGCAAAGCTAAGCCATCCGAGGAAGCTGGATGGAGTTGCAGTTGTGGTGCTTTAAATAGAGGAAAGTTCTGCAATCAATGCGGCAGTAAAAAGCCAGCAGGAGCGCCTTTATATGCTTGCGACAAATGCGGATGGAAGCCAGAAAATCCGCTTAATCCTCCAAAGTTTTGTTCGCAATGTGGCGATATATTCGATGAATTAGATAAGAAGTAAATTTGGCTATTATTTATGAAAGGATGTGAGCCTATGTCCGAAGCTATGCTAAAATATCAATGCCCATCTTGTGGAGCGCCTCTTGAATTTAGTGCTGAAAAACAGATGCTAATTTGTGGCTCGTGCGATAGCGAGTATCCTCGGGATTTTTTTCAGAGTGATCAAGCTGATAGCAACTTGCAAAACAGCAGGATTGATTGGAACATTGAGGGTTATGTTCGAGAGAATATAAGCAGCGCTGAACAAAGCGGTTTCTGTTGCACTTCTTGTGGTGCAGAGGTGGTATCAGATGGAGATACAGTTGCAACAGAGTGTATGTATTGTGGCAATCCTGTAGTTATGAGCGACAACATAAGCGGAATGGTTGCGCCTGATATGGTAATTCCATTTAAGATTGATAAAAAGAAAGCTGAAGAAATGTTGTCAGAGTTTTATAAAGGCAAGCCATTGCTTCCAGACGCTTTCACAAAAAACAACCGAATATCAAAAATTAGTGGGATGTATGTTCCTTTTTGGCTGTTTAGTTGCACTGGCAGAGGCAGTGCGACATTTGAAGCGACAAAGGTAAGGCGATGGAGCGACAACGACTATAACTACAAAAAGACTGAATACTATGAAGTGTATAGAAGCGGACAGATAGGTTTTAATCAAATTCCTGTTGATGCTTCAAGCAAAATAGAAGACAAGTATATGGATGGAATTGAGCCTTTTGACTATAAAGCCTTGACTAAATTTAGTCCTATGTATATGGCTGGATATTTTGCTGATAAGTTTGATGTTAGTGTTGCGGAATGTTCTGAGCGTGCTTCCGAGAGGGTTGTATCATCGTCTGAACAAGCATTTAGAGATACAGTGAAAGGATATACTTCAGTTTCGCCAAAAAGTACATTTGTACAAATGAAAGGCGAGGACATACATTATGCCTTGCTTCCTGTATGGATGTTAAACACGAAATATAAAGGCAAAATGTATCAGTTCTCGATAAATGGGCAAACAGGGCAGGTAGCAGGAGAGCTTCCAATTGATGAAGGTAAGCTTTTTAAATGGCGAATTGGCATAACTTTAGCCTCTGCAATTCCCATTTTTGGGATTGTGCTGTCGCTTATGTCTTAGGGGGTGTAGTGATGAAAAATAAATATCTTTCACTAATAAGTATTGTGATTACTTTTGTCGCAATAGCTACAATTCCTATAACTTCCTTTGCAGCAGCAAAACATATAATAGATGATGCAGATATTTTCACAACTGAACAAGAAACCGCACTTCTACAAAAAATTGAAGATATCAGAGATACATATAACTTCGATATAACCTTTATTACCACCAACACAACAAACAAACAATCGCTTAAAAGCTATATCGATAATCATTCAGCTTTAGACTTAGAGCGAGATGGAATTGTGTTTGGGCAAGATGTAGTGGCTCGAGAATATCATACAACAGGGCGAAACTATGGAGCGATAGTAGTTAGTGATGCTGCTCTTGATCGCATCGATGAAGTTGTTGTGCCATATCTTCGAGATGGAGATTATTTTGGTGCATATGATGCTTATCTTGATGAAACTATCAAGTTTTTAGAGGCTGCTAATTCTGGTACACCGTATGAGGGAGAACCACTAAGCTTTACTAATGTTATAGTAGCAGTAGCTATTAGTTTAATTGGAGGCTTTGTAGTATCATTCTTTGTAACTTCTTCAATGAAATCGAAGATGAATACCGCAAAAAAGAAAAGGGAAGCTGAAAACTATGTAAGGTCAGGTTCGTTCATGCTTGCGCAAAATTATGACAGGTTCTTATATGAAAACACAACACGCACTGCTAAATCAAATAAAGAAGATAATAGCAATGACAGCAAAGGTGGCAGTGGCGGAGGTAAATACTAAGTTCTTGGAGAGGAACTATAAAAACTACTACTTTTATATTATAGAGGTAAAGATATTATGGGATTTTTTGATAAAAAAGAATGTGATCTTTGTGGAGAGAAGATAGGTTTATTAGGTAATCGCAAGCTAGAAGACGGCAATATGTGCAAGGATTGCGCTAAACTGCTTTCGCCTCTTTTTGATGAGCGCAGAAACTCAACAGTAGATGAAATTAAGGCGCAGCTTGAATACAGAAAACAAAATGAAGAAGCGGTTAGAGCGTTTTCACCAACTCGCTCTTTTGGCAGAGAGAATGAAATAAAAATAGATGATAGAAATGGAACTTTTATCTATTGTAGGAGAGAAGATTGGAGAGAAGAAAATCCAGATGTAATAATGATTTCTCAAGTTTTAAGCTGTGTTCTAAACATAAAGGAAGATGAAGAGGAGATATATCGTGATAATAATGGTTCAAGAGAGAGCTATAGCCCTCCTCGTTATAGAACTTTATATGAGTTTTATCTTGATGTACAAATTGACAGCCCTTGGTTTAATGATATAAACATGCGACTTGATAAAAACTTTGAAGAAATAGACAATCGCCTTAGCGAGGAATATAGACGATATGAGCAAATGGGATATGAAATTGCATCAGCGTTAGGCAAACCAATAATGGGCGGCTATCCACAACAAGGTGCTTATCAACAACAAGGTGGTTATCCACAACAAGGTGCTTATCAACAACAAGGTGGTTATCCACAACAAGGTGGTTACCCACAACAAGGTGGTTACCCACAACAAGGTGGTTACC
>CAYJEV010000050.1:0-13193 GCA_964369265.1 uncultured Oscillospiraceae bacterium | reverse complement strand
ACTTTAAGTGGTACCAGCAGTATATATATGTTATTATACCGCAGATGATAAAGCCATTTATCCCTTCACTAATCAATAACTTATCTAGCGTTATTAAAAGCTCCTCGCTTTTGAATGTAATATCAGTTACTGAAATTACTTATATAACGACTGTTATTGCCTCAAGAAACTTTGCTTTTATTGAAGGTTATTATGTTATGTGGATGATGTATTTAGTTGTCACAATACCACTATCTTTGTTAGCGAAATATATAGGAAAGAAGGTGGCAGAATGAAGCTGAGCATTAGTAACTTAACAAAAGTTTACGGTAATCAAACTGTGCTTGAGGATATTTCCCTTGATATTTCAAATTACAGCTCTATAGGCATTATTGGCGAGTCTGGTTGTGGAAAATCGACCTTGCTGCGCCAGCTTGCAGGAATAGAACAGCCAACTTCTGGTGAGATTGAGATAAATGGAATATCGCCAATAAATGATAACATTAAATTTAAAGATAAGATTAGCGTTGTGTTTCAAAAGCATAATCTCTTTCCTCATCTCAGCATTAAAGACAACATAACTTTAATACTCCATAAAATAAAAAAGCAAGATAAAGCGATTTCCGAACAAACGGCTATGAATTTATTAAAGCGACTAAGTATTGACAAAGAGGCTGATAAAAAACCTCATGAAGTTTCAGGAGGTCAGGCGCAAAGAGCTTCTATAGCTAGGGCGCTTTCGACTGATCCACAGTTAATGTTTTTAGATGAGCCGACAGCAGCTCTTGACCCTATACTAACTCAAGAAGTGTTAAAAGCTGTTGTATCGCTTAAAAATGATGGACGTGACTTTATATTTGTAACACACGAGATAGCTTTTTTAAAAGAGTTTGCTGATTATGTTATTTTTTTGAAAGATGGAAAGATTTTTGAGCATGGCGATAGGGAATGCCTAACCTCTCCAAAAACAAAAGAACTTGCTAATTTTCTCAGAATATACTAATTGATAAAGCTGCCTTACATGGTGGCTTTATTTTCTTGTTTAAATATAAACAAAAAGTTAACATTTATAAAAAAGATGGTTCTTTCAATGTTATTTCATTAAATAAAGTTGAAATTTTGGAATTTTGATGATAAAATGAAATTGTTAAACTAATATAATGATCGAAGCGTAGTGTAGATCATTTGTAATAAAGGAATGAATATAATGAGCATAGAAACATTTTCAGTATTCTTTATCTCAATAGCGATACATTCTTGGTTATGCATGTTTTTATCTAAACGTGTTACAGTCAGGGAGAGATTTTCTCCAATAGCAAGATATCTTGTAGTTGTTGCTAATGGTCTATTTGGTGCAACATTTTTTTATTTGTTAGGCAGCAACCCTATTTCATCATATATAGCAATTTCAATAATAATATTAGCTGAGGTTTTGATTTTATTTGATGATGATACATTTGGTAAAATCTCGGTTGCATTTGGAATCTTACTCCATTTCTTTACATGCAGGGCTGTTGTGATAGCGGCTCACTCCCTCATTACTAAGACATCTATGTATGAAATTTTGCATAATCAGCACACTTACCAGATGAATTTTTTAGCTATAATATGGGTTCATATATTGGTGCTAATAGCATTTATAACATTTGTTCCGCCTCAGGCAGTTAAAGAAATAATTTTAAATAAATTGCTTCGCAACTTTATAGGCTGGCAAATGATAGTTCTAACTTTATTCTTCATATATAATTCAAAAGTTTTTAGTTTGGATATTGAATATTTAGATTTCTCTGGGCAGCAGATTGCTTTACCAATTATTTTGCTTGGTACATTTTATTTAATGCTAATATTCATGATAAAGCTTGTTATGGCCGATGAATATAAGAAAATCATATCAGAGTTAGAAATCCAATTAGACAAAAATAAAACGCTGGCAGATGCTGTGTTCAGTTTGGCGCATTTTGTTATTGAGATAAACTCGACTAAAAATACAGTCGAGAGGGTTATAATAGATTCAAACGATATGACCTTAGAAGTTGATGAAACATATGAAAGCTTTTTGCTTGAGAAAGTAGCTCCTATCATTTATGAGGAGGACAGACATTTAATTGAAAAAATGTCAGCTAAGGCTATAAAGGATAATTTAGATAAGGGCGTCTCTTCATTGACATTTAGCTATAGAGCTTTTCAGGTTAAGCTTAATGATAAGAAGGATGGCTCATATGTTGATAGCAGCGAGTATTTATGGCATCTAATGCAGTTGAATAGTAAGCTAGATAATGAAACAGGCGAGATTCACTCTATTATGACTGTTGATGAAATTCATGAGCAGAAAGAAGCAGAAATAGCGCTACAAAATAAAGCTGAACGAGATATCTTAACTGGAGCCTATAACAAAGAAGCTGTTAAGGCGAGAGTTGAAAATCATTTAAAAGAAGATGGCAAAGGCGTGCTATTTATATTTGATGTTGACAACTTTAAAGGTGTTAATGATAATATGGGACATGCTTATGGCGATGAGATATTAAATGATATTTACAGCAATATAAAACATATTTTTAGATCCGATGACACCATTGGACGTTTTGGTGGCGATGAGTTTGTTGCCTTCATTCATAACGATACAACTATAGATGAAATTGAAAGAATTGCAGATCGTATTTGTAATACTATTGATACAACACATAAGAACAATATTGGTGTTGAAGTAAATATATCAACTTCAATTGGAATTTCTATTGCGCCTCAAGATGGTGATAACTATGAGGCATTGTTCCATGCCGCTGATATAGCTTTGTATCATTCAAAAAATAAGGGGAAGAACACTTTCACAATTTACAACAAAAATTTAAAAAGCTTTTAGAGAACTGCCACAGCATTTAAGTTGTGGCAGAATTTCGAATATCCAAAATTAAAAGAAAAAACCAAGATAAAACATCCTGCAAAAAGCCAAAATTTTCTTATAAACCCAATATAGCACCACTATAATAATCTCTAAAGTACCACTTAACTAAAAATAAGTACCACCTATATAAAAAGCGAGACTTTTATAAAAATAACTTGTATAATAGCATTAGCACGAAAATAAAGTTTGGCTAGATAGAACTTGAAGAACTTTACAAACTTTAAACTAACAGCATAACTTATTAAATATTAAACAAAAGAAAGAGGAGCAAAATGGAACTACTAAAAACATTAGACAGATTACACGACGAGGACAAACATCGAGAAGCAGTGGAACTTATTCAGTCGCAAGAGAACTTTCTGCAAAATCCTGAGTTAGTATCAATTTTAGCAAGATGCTACAATAACCTTTCAAACTACAAAAAGGCAGCTGCTTTGCTGCTTTCTGTTGAAGAAACTGAGGGAGAGAAGGCAAACTGGAACTATCGTTTAGGGTATTCATATCTATATTTAGAGAAAAACAGCAAGGCAATAGAGCATCTGACTAAGGCTATAGAGATTGACGAAAGCTTTAAAGAGGATTGCGAAGAGCTATTAAATATATGTTATGAAGATTTTAAACTGCCAAGCTTTAACAAAGATTTTCACGAGCGTGTTGAACTTTTTTATGAAGAGTTTGCTAAGATAGAAGAAGAAGTTCGCAGAATGCTTGATAAGAATACTGTTGGGGAAGAGGTTCTTAGAAAAGTAGAAACAGCTATTGATGTTTTATGTGATGAAGTGTACTTTGAGGTTGGTAAGTCTGATAAGTGCGAGATTATTTTCAGCCTTGAGGGAGCTTTTCATAGAGCGCATATTTATGAATATATCGCTGATAGAATGCCTGAAGGTATAAAAGAAAACTGGAGATTTGTTGTTGGTAAATTTTCAAGAGCTGGATATGAAATTCAAATGCATGACCAAAGAGTAAATGCTGATGAAATTATGCTGGAGCTAACAAAGAGCGAGAATGGCGTTTTGATAGCTATGCACTGCGATAAGCTTGACGAACTAATGAAACAAGATGCTAACCAAGCATCAACCATACTAATTATCATGCTTGAAAATGTACTTGGAGAAATTTGTTGCTCTAAGGTGTTAGATGGTTTAACATTTAAAGATGAGCTTCTAAATCCTATAAAGCTTTCTGAGCTACCAAAAGCATTAACAGAAATGGACATTGATATTTCAAATGACCCAAAGAGAATAACTGAAGGATATCTTGTATATGAAATTGAACCAAACTACGAGGAGAATGCACCAGATAGAAGCGATGTATTTGTTGGCTCCACTAGTTGTGAGGCTCTAATTGCTGATTATTTAGGCGGCAGAAATGATATAGTAGATGATTTTCATAGTCTTGGTGTTGTTGCTGGACATTTATTTTATAATAATGATGCCCATGAAGGCAAGAATGAAAAAGCTGTTGAATATCGCAGCGAACTGCAAGAAGAGATAGAGAAAGTAGCTTCACAATATGGAAAGTTTATTGGTGGAGCTATGGGATCTGAGTTCTGTTATTTAGATTTCTTAGCATATGACATAAGAGCTTTCCTAAAAGCAGCTATCGAAGTATTTGAAAGAAATGGCGTTGAAATCATGGTTTATGGTCCGCTTAGACGTGGTGTTGATGGAATAAGATTTGTGTAATTTAATAGCACTTTTTAATATCGATAAAATTTTCCCTTTGGAATAATATTTGAAAGGTAGAATAGGAAAAGTGAGTATAGGAGTTTTGCTATCAGGAAAGATAGCTGACGAGCAGAAATTTATAAAAGAGCTTAAAACTATTGCAGAAAATAAGAAATATATATATTGTGAATATGAAGATGAAAGCATTATAAGTGTTTGCCATATGGGTGATATTTTTGTTAAAGTAGAAAATAACACCGCCACAATTGACACTTCTACAAATCTTCTAGGTGCAGGCTATCATAAGTATATTTGCGATTTTTTTGCAGAGATAGCAGAGCTGTTTATAGAGGTTCATATTGAAGATGATACAGAGTATTTCCAGCATAGGAATTTTCATCGCATGAAAGAGGAACATTTTTACTCATATCTATCAAACCTTATAAAAATTTGCTGCGAAAATATCGCTGATGCTGGATATGTATGCTGGGCTACAAACAACTATACACCAAAGCACATAGATAATACTGTAGTTTCACCTTTTGGGAGAATAAATTTAGATGATTGGTTATCAAAAATAAATGATGGCAAAGTCGCTGAGCTTGCAGAAGAATTTTATATTTGGAGCAATGAAGAAAAAGATGGGAGATATTACCGAAACTATGCTTTAAGTTTAATGTGGGAGAAGCTTTATTATATTAAAGGCAATCTAAACAGCGAGGAAGATGAAATCGCTTCTCAGATAGTTGACTATCTTGAAAAATCAGTATCTCTGAATGAAAATCTGCCATTTCCTATAGATGAATACTTAGAGCTTTGTGAACTTCATGATAGAAAGCCAATAACTACCTCAAACTTAACATCTTATATTTCAAAATATCAAATAGGATATCATAAGGATATTACATACAATAGATATGGCAATATTAAAGTTGCAATACTTCCTAAAATGGCTTGCGAAAATTCAGAAGATGCAGATATTTGGTACAATGATCAAGAAGATTTTTATAATTTTAGAGTATCAGCGTATCGTGTGCCTCCTGAAAAAGCCGTTATAAATGATTCAATATTTGAAACAGCAATAGGTGAGGTTATAGCCCTCAACATAGGCAAAGCAAATTGCAAGGTTGCTTATGTTGGAAAACAAGGGAACTACCATTCCTCTATTGCAGTTATTGCAAGCGATGAGCAGATAACATTTTTTACTTTCTGTTATGCAAATGAGGAAAATAAAAAGCAAGTAGTCGAGCATTTGAAAATGTTTGAAGTCGATAATTAGACAGGAGAAAGAATATGACATTAGAAGAATTTAAAAAGCATTGCGAAGAGCAAGAAGACTGGGCGCCAGGCTGGGATGCAATTGATGAAGTATTTGAGAAACTGTATCCAAATCAAGAGCCAAACCATTATGGTACTATCATAACTTCAAGACCAATTTTTGGCGGAGATGAGTGGATTGATGGTTATTCTTATTATAATTCGCCAAAAGGCTATACCCATGTTGTTACATATGGTTTAAGTGAGCTATACACCGATGAAGAGAGCTTAGGAGGGGAGTATAGCAAATGGGGATACGAAATGACTATGAAGCTAAAAGGCGATCATGAGTCAAATCAGTGGGCTATGAGGCTTCTTGGACATCTAGCACGATACACAAATGTTAACAAAAGCTATTTTGAGGAATTTCAGTATATCTCCATTGATGTCAGGGAGCTAGCTGGTGCTGAAAATTCCAAAATGGTTGCCATGATTATTGTCCCTGATACAGAGGCTAAAACCATTAGCACACTATATGGAGAGGTGCAGTTTTTGCAGCTTGTTGCTATTACTCAAAAAGAGTTTGATAGCATTAAGCATAGTATAGATAACATAAAAGTTATTTATGAAAAACTAAAGCAAGTAAATCCAGATTTAGTGATTGACTTTGATAGAACAGAAGAAATGGTGTAACATAAATAATCTCCGCTCTGATTATTTAAGTGAATAGTTAAAAGTAAAGAGTGATGGTGTCGCTTTGCGATATTTAAACGACTTGCAGTCGGCTTTAGGTGAGGATACTCAAAGAAACTCTAGTCTTTCTCCTTTTACCATTAGTTTTTAGTCTTATATTTATATTTGAGAAAATCAATAAAAAAGGGTTGTGACGATTTATTTTCGTCACAGCCCTTTTAGTTTATGAGTTTTGTTAAGATTTTGAAGCTTTATCTATTCTTTGAAGGTTGAGCTTTTTAAGTATTCTATCTAACAAAGAAGCTTCCTTTTTCTTTGGTGAAGTAGCTTTAACCCTGCTTGAAGAATAAAGCTTAATATATTGTTCTTGGGAGTTTTCGGAGCTTGTATCGACTTTCTTTCTATAAATTCCATCAGCAGATAAAAACCTTGCTTTTACATTATCTCGCCACTGCAAGTTCATAATATCATTTATCTCAGCTCTTATTTCTGGGTCAAGTATTGGGCAAGCAACCTCAACTCTATATTCGGTGTTTCTTGTCATTAAATCAGATGAGCCTATATATATTTGTTGTGCTTCATTTTTACCAAACATATATATTCTAGGATGCTCAAGAAATCTTCCAACAACGCTTATGATATCGATATTTTCAGTTTCGCCTGGTATTTTAGGGATTAGACAACAAATTCCTCTAACAATAAGATTAACCTTTACCCCAGCCTTTGAAGCCTCAGCAAGCTTATCAATAAAATCAATATCAGTTAAGGAATTTATTTTGATGAAAATAAAGCCCTCTTCTTTTTTTGCTATCTCTTCATCCATTAAAGAAAGCAGTTTCGGTTTTAAATTAACTGGAGCAACCAAAAGCGTGTTGTATCGTCCTTCAAGGTTAGCGATGTCCATGTTTTTAAAGAATTCGACAGCATCTAATCCGATTTCGTTATTTGCTGTAATTATTGAAAGGTCAGTGTATAACTCGGCTGTTTTTTCATTATAATTTCCTGTGCCGACTTGGGTTATATAGCTTAGCCCTGTTGAACTTCTTGAAGTTATCAAACATATCTTTGAATGCACTTTATAATCATTAAAACCATAAATGATTTTGCAGCCAGCTTCTTCAAGCTTTTCTGACCAGTCAATGTTGTTCTGCTCATCAAATCTAGCGCGAAGCTCCATTAGAACAGAAACTTCTTTGCCGTTTTCAGCAGCATTGCATAAATAGTCAACCAGCTTTGCTCTTTTTGCCAAACGATAGATAGTTATTTTAATAGAGATAACCTCTGGGTCATTAGCTGCTTCTTTTATCATTTGAAGGAAATAATCCATGCTCTCATATGGATAGTGAATAATCTTATCCTGAGCTCTAATAGAAGCGAGTATACCAGTTTTATTATCATCTGTTATTAGCGGTGCAGGGGAGAAGTTAGGGTAAGTAAGCTTTGAGCGCTGTGCTGCTGTTAGCTCTTTGTATAAATCAAACACAAAGCCCATTTTAAGAGGAGTTGGCGTTACAAAAATTTGATTTTGTCGTACTGAGAATTTATCACAAATATAATCGCAAAAAGCTTCGCTCATGCTATAATTAGCTTCAATTCTAACAACAGAAAGGCGCTTTTGCTTTGAAAGCAGTTTGCGCATATGATCTTTAATAGTATTTTCTGATTGAAGTATGTCAGTTTCTATATCGAGCTTGTGAAGCTCTTCGTCAGTTGTGCTTATGTTAGTGTTTCTTGTTATGCATAAGCAGTTTCTTTCAATAACTTCATATTTATTAAAGATTTTTGATAAATAGCTTAAAAGAACTTTTTCTGTTCTAATAAATCTAATCTCATTGCCTGGAAGAAGAATGTGTTCAGGTATTGCGCTTGGAAGCGGTAACAAGCCGAAAACAGTATCGCTTTTTCTTCTTAATAAAGCGCCAATTACTATCTGCTTGTTTGCGATATGAGGGAAGGGATGATGAGGATCGACTATTTGAGGTGCAAGCACTGGATTTATGAAAATCTTAAAATACTCTTCGATATAAACTTTATCTGATTCAGACAGCTCATGATAATCAAGAGAAACAATGCCCTCGTCTTTAAGCTCTTGTTTTATTTCTTCGTATATTTTTGATTTTTGAAAATATAAAGGCTTAACAGCAGAATATATCTTTTGAAGCTGTTCTTTTGGTGTCATATTGCTTCGTGAATCTCTAGCATCTGGCGTTATGACAGAAGTGTGGAATAGTCGCCCAACACGCACCATAAAAAATTCATCTAAGTTGCTTGTGAAAATGGCAACAAACTTTAATCTTTCAAGCAAAGGAACATTGCTATCAGAAGCCTCTTCTAACACTCTTTGGTTAAACTTAAGCCATGAAAGCTCTCTATTTTCGGTATAACTTCTAGTCGGGACTATATTGCTCATTAGTTACCTCCTAATTCTAAAAGTTTTGTGTAAAGATAGCCCTCTCTAACGCCATACTCGCTTATCATAATGCTTTCGCATTTGTATTTTTTTGCAACAGTATTAAGAATAATCATTCCTGGCAGTAGAGTATGAATTCTATCTGGGATGCATTTAATGATTTTTTGAGTAGCAAAGCTTCTATTGCTTTTAAATGCAGAAAGAAGCACATCAATCTCAAACATAGTGATGGAATTTTTAGCGAATTCAGGGGAGATTTCATCTCGAATAGCCCTAACAGCTCTAACCGTTCCTCCAACACCACAAGTCAAAGTATAGCCAGAGCCTTTTGCCGCATCGCCAAGCTTTTTTAGCTCTTCTTTGACATTCTTTTCAATCTTTGCAAACTCCTTTGCGTTTGGGATTATATCTTTAACATGGTTTTTATACATATTAAGCGAGCCAATCGGCATTGAAAAAGTATTAACTATTTCGCTATTTTTATAAAAAACTAGCTCTGTACTGCCTCCGCCAATGTCAATTAAAATGCCATCTTTTAAGTCAAGAAATGAGGTTGCGCCAACGAAATCATATATAGCCTCATCGTTTCCTGATATAACGTCTATTTTGATGCCGGTTCTCTTTTCGATCTCAGCAGTCGCTTCCTCGCTATTAGTGATGTTTCTAAGGGAGGCAGTCGCAACAGCGAACACTTCCTTTGGTTCAACATTTTCAATGATTTGTTTAAATTGTGATAAAGAACTTACAGCCTTATCGATGCCTTGTTCAGAGAGGTATCCGTCTTCGTCTACATAACCAGCAAGTCCAGCCATAAATTTTTTATTAAACATGGGAGTGAACTTTACACCATCGGATTTATACATTGAAAGCCTAATAGTGTTCGATCCAATATCTATAATTCCATACATATTCTTAATCTCCTTGCTATTATTATCTTTTTAGTATACACCAAGACTTATTAAGCAAACTATCTTGAGAATGTAAAATTTATAGAGAAATATCAAGATATTTGTTTCTTAGGTAATTTAAGAAATATTTTTCGCTTAATTTCTCTCCAGTTGCATTAACAATAAGTTCTTCAGGTGTATATAAAGCCTCGCCATATTGGTGAATGTTTTCGTATAAAAAGTTATTTATGTTGCTAATATCGCCCTTTTCCATATCTTGATATAAATTTGGATATTTTTTTAGCATTGTTTCTAGCAATTGCCCGCAATATAAATTTCCTAATGTATAGCTTTGGAAATAGCCAATATGACCAGAAGCCCAGTGTATATCTTGAAGAACACCATTTCTCATTGTTGTTGGTGTTAGAGAGAAGCATTCTTCATATTTTTCATTCCAAATTTTCATAAACTGGTCAGTGTTGATTTTGCCATTAAAGTAGTCTTGCTCCATTTCAAATCTAATGATTGGATGAAGGCTGTACGTCAGTTCATCTGCCCCAATTCTGATGAGGGATGGGGCTGGCTTATTAACAGCTTTATAGAAGTCCTCAGCAGTAGCGCTTCCTATTTCAGGAAAGTGCTTTTGTATAACAGGGAATATGTGCTTGATAAAAGGAAGGGAGCGTCCGATCATGTTTTCATAAAAACGCGCCTGCCCTTCATGCATAGCGCCTGAAACACCGCCCCATACAGAGCAATCAATAGCTTCTTTGCATGAGCCATGCTCGTATCTTCCATGACCGCCTTCGTGCAGCATAGTAAACATTCCGCCCCAAGGGCTTTTGGTGTAGGATATTGCAATTCTGCTGTCTTTTGGGCCGACTGCTGTACACATACCGTGAACAGTTTCGCTATCTCTTCCAGAGCCATAGTCATATCCTGTTAGGGCATTAACCTCATACGCAAAATCACGAATGCGCTTTGTGTCTGCAGTTATTGAGGCAATAGGATGGTCTGGCATGTCTTTGAATGGAGTTTTTGCTAGAATATCTTTTATTCCTGTCTTAAGTGCAGCAAAAATTCGCCCTACTTCGGCTGTATCAATTCCCTCATCAACCCCATCGCAAAGCAGATCAAAAGGGTTTTTGTTTGGGTCTATAGCATTTGCAACCTGCAATTTAAGCTCAAAAAGCTCTTTAAGATATGGTTTGTAATGTTCAAAACTATCAAGCTTAACCGCCTCTTGCCACACTTTTTGAGCGTTGCTAGTAAAATTTCTCATCTTTGTTCTAAGCTCTAAAGGCACTTTTGTTGATCTATCATATCTATGCCTTAAAGCCCTTATAGCTGCTTTTTCATAAGGCGAGTTATAACTGCTCTCTGGAATATCCTCGAGCTTTAATAAAAGCTTTGCAGTTTCAGGAGATAATAGCTGCTCAGAAGCTTGCTTGGTTAAAAAGCTCCTAACTTCATTTCTATATGTATTTCCATTATTTGAAAGCCCTTGCCAAATATCCCAGCCCATAAGCCCTTGCATACTATCGTAGTAACGTTGTTCTTTTAAAAGGTTTATAGCCTGCTCCACTAATTGATGTGACATAATGATACTCCATTCCGCCAATTACTATCGGCACAAAATAATAAGATTATTAACATAATTATACAGTTTTTTATAGTACCTGTCAAATATAATAGTATTAATATCTTTAGTCATTTTAAATATAATATAATATTAAACTTTATAGTATTTGCTAATTTCCATTTTTGTAAATATGGTATATACTTGAATAAGTGGAAACAAATTTATTATATTAAAGGAGATTTGTAATGGGAATGACAATAAACGAGCTAAAACAAAGAGCTTTAGCAGCTATTGATGCTAAGAAGGATGAAATTATTGCTCTTGGAGAATCTGTTTTCGAAGAGCCAGAGTTAGGTTATAAAGAATTTAAAACTGCTGCAAAAATCAAGAAGGTATTTGATGAGCTAGGATTAAAATATGAGGACGAAGTTGCTATAACTGGTGTTATCGCTCCATTAAAGGGCAAGGAGTCTAAAATTAAGATAGCTGTATTTGGCGAGATGGATGCAGTTGTTGCTCCTGGGCATCGCTGCGCAGCTCCAGGTACAGGCGCAGCACACTCTTGCGGACATAACGCTATGTGCGCCTCTTTAGTTGGCGTTGCTTATGCGCTTGCTGGAACAGGCATAATGGAGGAGCTTTCTGGAGATATTTCTTTAATGGCTGTGCCAGCAGAGGAGTATGTTGAAATTCAATATAGAAATGAACTAAGAAATCAAGGCAAAGTGCATTTCTTAGGTGGAAAGCAAGAGTTTGTTCGTCTTGGCAAAATGGACGATATAGACATCATGGTTATGCAGCACACAGCCAATACTGAAGGCAAGCTAAAAGCTTCTTCTGGCGGCAAATCAAATGGATTTGTTGGCAAAATTATTCGTTATGAAGGAAAAGAAGCTCATGCTGGAGGAGCGCCTCATTTAGGTATCAATGCATTAAATGCAGCAAACTTAGGTCTTGCAGCTGTTGCGATGCAAAGAGAAACTTTTAGAGATGAAGATCATATTAGAGTTCACCCAATCATTACTAAAGGTGGTGATTTGGTTAATGTAGTTCCAGCCGATGTAAGGCTTGAAACATATGTTAGAGGCTCAAATCTTGATGCTATTTTAGATGCATCTATGAAAGTTAGCAGAGCTTTTAAGGCTGGTGGAGATGCAGTTGGAGCAAAAACAGAGATTATCGATCTTCCAGGATACTTACCGATGGTAATTCATGAACCACTTTACGATGTAATGTATGAAAACTTAAAGACAATTGTTGGTGAAGAGCATTGTGTTAACATTGGCGAAGGAATGACAGGTTCAACAGATGCTGGAGATATTTCGCATCTAATGCCTTCTGTTCAAGCTTCAATTGGTGGAGCAATCGGTACATTCCATTCTGAAACTTTTGAGATTGGCGACAAAGAGCTTGCTTACGTTGATGCAGCTAAGGCAATAGCGCTAACCTTAATTGATTTATTAGCCGATGGCGCAAAAGTAGGGCTTGAGGTCAAGGATAACTTTAAGCCAGTAATGACAAAAGAGCAATACTTAAAAGAATGGGGTCACCTATAAGCTAAAAGATAAGAGCTAATAGTTGTAGTGCTGTTAATAAATCATTTAGTTTTTTTGAATCTTAAATTTTAATATATTTATTACTATATCTTCCAGCAATGCTGGAAGATATTTTTTTGTAACAGATGTTTCAAAAATGATTATAGCTAATGAAAAATAATATAGTGGTGTACAACTGAACATTATAGTGGTATAATATAAATAACCTTCACTGCGTTCCAATTATTCATATTCCTCGCAGGGGCGATTTTGAAGTC
>CAYJEV010000049.1:0-13339 GCA_964369265.1 uncultured Oscillospiraceae bacterium | reverse complement strand
CCTTTGATGCTGAAATTTTTTGAAAAAAATTTAGCAAAACTTTTACTCTACCTGATGGAACACTAAAAGTTTACTGCGAAATTTAAAATATTGATAAATTTTCGTTTGTGGAAAGATATTCAAGAGCTTTTATTCCGCAAAGTGAATTTCCCTTTTGGTCAAGTGAAGGGCTGAAAACAGCTATACCCATTTTCTTAGGCACAGAGGAAAGTATCCCTCCGCCAACACCGCTCTTTGAAGGAATGCCAACACGAAGCGCAAACTCGCCAGAGGCATCATATAAACCGCAAGTCATCATCAATGAACGTATAACCCTAATGTGAAACGGCTTTACTACAACTTGCTTTGTTAATGGGTCTATTCCATCGTTTGCAATAATAGCAGCAAACTTGCTAAGGCTCTTGCAGTTTACTATCAATGCACAAGCCTTAAAGTAAATGTCTAAATGCTCCTCAACATCCCCAGAGAAAATGTTGTTTGAATGCATCATATAAGCAAGTGCTCTGTTTTTATTGCCTGTTCTGCTTTCGGAAAGATATACTTTTTCGTCAATAAGAACATTATCGCAACATAGAAGCCTTGAAGCTTTAGCCAGTATCTTATCCAGCCTTTGTTGCTTATTCTCTCCAGGTATAGAAGCTGTCACAGAAATAGCCCCAGCATTGATCATTGGATTCATCGGCTTTCTTAATGTGGTTTCAAGCCTTAGAATAGAGTTGAAAGGATCGCCGGTTGGCTCCATTCCAACACGAGAAAAAAGCTCCTCAAACTCTAGCTCATCAAGCGCAGTCGCTAGTAATATAACCTTAACTATGCTTTGCAATGTGAAGTCTACTTCACAATCTCCAGCTGTGTATGTGTTGCCTTCTAAATCTGTCGCACACACCGAAAGATAAAGAGGATTTGTGTTTGAAAGCTCTGGGATGTAGTCTGCTGGCTTGCCTTGCCCTAACCACGCCTTCGCATATTCGTAGGCGTTTTGTATTTTGTCTTGCATAGTAATTCCTTTCTTTAGTGTATAAGCCTTAACTTCTTTTGTTATAGACTTTTTTATACACTTCTTTCATCTCTGTAACGCTATTTAGCGCTGTTTTAATTTTTGATGATAAACTATCAGCGTTTAATGCTATTTTATTAAAAATGAGCTGTTCATCAATATGAATTAGCTCTTTGTTTTCCATTACCATTTCTCCGTTAATAATCACATCTCTAATGTTTAAGCTAGTGGTGGAGAGTAATAGCTGGGCTGGCATATTTGAAGAGCTTAGTAGCAGAGAATTTTGAGGCGTGCAGACAATAACATCTGCCTTTTCGCCCTCTTTTATCTCTCCACCAAACAAACTATCTAAAGCCTTTGTTACAGTTAGACCCTCGCCTTTTTGTTTGCTAATAAGAAAAGCAATTCTAGCTATTTCAAGCATGTTATGGTTTGTTCCGCAGCTTGCACCATCTGAACCAAAGGCAAGGCTAATGTTTTTATCTACAACAGAAGCATAATCTAATGTTCCGCTGGATAAAAATAGGTTGCTTGTGGGATTATTAATAATGGTTGCGTCTTGCTTTTTGATTAGCTCTTTTTCTTGTTCTGTTAGCCAGATAGAATGCGCAAGAGAAGAGCGATTATTTAACAGACCATGCTTATATAACTTAAACACAGGGCTTTCGCCATCTATACTATCTCTTTGCCATTTTGTTTCTAGCAAATGGCAGTGAATATCAAGGTCATATTTGTTAGCGAGCTTTGAGGCTTCTGCTAAAAGTTCATCGTCTGCCCTTTGGGGCGAGTTTGGAGCGATGGCAAGTGTTATGATGCCATTGCTATTATGATGCTTTTCTATCCAATTTTGGTAAAGCGATATAGAGGAAGGGAAGCTTCTTTTGCCCTTGAAATCGCTAGGCAGATTCTCGGCAATACCTTTTAATATGTAATTATCGGATAAATTGTGAAGCATAGGGGCGATAGTTGCCCTAATTTTTGCTGACTTATAGCATTCTGCAATTGTATCAACAGCAAAGGAATGGGGGATATGATCAACAAGAGAGGTTACACCGCATCTTAGCATTTCAATTATACCAAGCTGGCAACTTAGCCTCATATCCTCTTCGTTCATAGCCGAGCCTAAAGCGACAGTATCGAGCGACCACAGCTCTAAAGGCTCATCCCCAACACTAGTCCCACGAAGCAGGTTTGTATAGCTATGATAATGGCTGTTTTTCATTCCAGGAAGCAGCAGCATATTGTCAGCCATTATAATTTTGCAGTCGCCCTCAATGTTATCATCAATTCTCTCGATTATATTAGAGTTTATTAGTATATCTTTTTTTGCAAAATAATAGTTGCATTTATCTTTTAAAAGAAGGGTTGCGCCTTTAATAATCATTTAGTCCACACATCTCCTAATCAGTCCGAATTCAATTTTATTAGATAGAAAATAGCTATCAGAATAAAATATAGGATCGCCTTCTTTTGAGTAGTGAAGCTGCTTTAAAAGAATGAGCGCTTCTGGAGCTTCAAGAGAAAGCTTCTTCATTATATGCTCTGGGCTGATAATCGAATAAATAGAGCAATCAGAAAAAGCGACTTTCTTATCAAACTGCTCAAAAAACTTAAACAAAGGCACAGAAGGGTTGCTTGAAAAGCTTTCATCCATTCCCTCGCAATAAGGAATGTAGTCCTCGACAAACACAACATTCTCCTCGTCTGCTGTTCTAACTCTCTCTATATAGAACATTTCTTTTGTATCATTAAAATAGCTAAGCAATTTTTCGGTTGGTTGGCATTTTTTAAATGTTATATGTTTTGTGCCAGCTTTATAGCCTTGTTCCTCAATTATTTTAGTTGTGCTATCAAGCTTAGTTAGGTTATGAATTAAGCTGTTGTCTGTTTTTACAACAAAAGTACCAACACCATGCTTTGCTGTTAAAATGCCCTCATTGATAAGCGGTTTTATAGCTTCTCTAATTGTATTTCGGCTAACACCTAAGCTATTAGCAAGCTCTGTTTCAGAGGGAAGCTTGTTTGTTATCTCTTTTTTTCTTATCATTTCAAGAATAATTTCTCTGCAACTATCTGTGCGTGATTTAGTAGTAATCTTCATTTTTTATTATAACACTCCCAAACTTATTCATAATTCAGTTTATAATATATAAATTGGTTTGTCAAATAAATTCTAATTTTACGATTTTACTAAAAATAAAAAAAAAGATTGACATATAAAAGCTTAGATGATAAGCTTGTATGTGAAAAAAGTTGTTGGACGACTGCACAAATGTAAAAAGGAGAAAGAAAAGTGGATTTTAGTCAAATTAAGAAGGAATTGACAATGTATTGTCATATGCTATACGAGAGAGGTTATGTACAGGGTTCAGGCGGAAATGTAAGCTGTAGAATAGCGGGTACAGACTTATTCGCAATCAAGAAGACTGCTGTTAACATGAGAGTTATGACAGAACAAGATGTTATAATAGTTGATGGAGATGGCAATGTCGTTGAGGGGAATGGCAAGCCATCCAAGGAAGTTAACTTCCATTTAGGTGTTATGCACCTAAGACCAGAGATTAACGCAGTAGTTCATGCTCACCCAAACTTCTCTATTGCATTTGCAAACAATGAAATCCCACTACCACACACAACAGTTACTTCAAAGAAGATTGTGGGTTATGTACCGTTTGTTGAGGCTGCGCCTTCCGGTACAAAAGAGCTTGCTGATTATGTAATCAACGGCTTTAAAGAAAATCCTGAAAGCATTGCAGTATTAATGAAAGAGCATGGGGTGTGTGTAGGCGGAACTTCACTTGCACATGCCTACAATGTAACAGATATCCTTGAGCAAACAGCAATGCAAGCTTATTATCAATGCCAAATCTCAAAGGATGTTGAGTATTACAAAAACTTAAAGCATAAATAAAAAGGGGAACTAATTTTGAGCAGACTTTTGCAATTAACTGAAAGCTTTAAAAATGATGAGCTAGTGCTTCCAATTTGGATGCAAGGAGAAAAACTAAGATTGGTTGACCAGTTGAAGTTACCACTAAATGATGATATAATAACAATAGACACTGTTGAGCTTTTAGCTAAGGCTATAAAAGACATGACTATTAGAGGTTCTGGCGCTATTGGCATAGCGGGAGCTTATGGAATGCTTTTAGAGCTAAAAAACTCAAAAGGCAAAAAAGATGATGTTGTTAGAGCGGGCGAGCTATTAAAGCAAACTAGACCAACAGCAGTTAATCTTATGAAAACAGTGGACGAGCTAATTTCTTTCACAAACAACTACACAGGCGATTCATATTATGAGGAGTTTGAAGAGAAGGTTTGTGATATTCTTGAAAGACAGCTAAGATTTGAGAGAATGCTTGGCGAGAATGGCGCTGCGCTTATTAACGATGGCGACTGCATACTAACTCACTGTCACTCTGGAGCTTTAGCTGGCTCTGGCTTTGGAGGAAGAGCGCTTTCTGTTATAAGAACAGCTCATCTTCAAGGCAAAAACATCCATGTTTACACAAGCGAAACAAGACCATATCTTCAAGGAGCTAGAATAACAGCTTATGAGCTTGGCAAGTTTGGCATTCCACACACACTAATAACTGATGGTATGTCTGGATATCTAATGCGTCTTGGCAAGATACAAAGAGTTGTTGTTGGTTCTGATAGAATTGCTGCAAATGGCGACTTACTAAACAAAGTCGGCACTTACATGCATGCCCTTGCTGCAAAGGCAAACGGCGTTCCATTCTACACAGCAACTTCCTCTCACACAATAGACTTTAACCTAGAAAAGGGAATGGATATTGGAGTTGAATATAGAAGCGAAGCAGAGGTTACTCACCTAAACGGACAAAGAATAGCAGCTCTTGGAACAAAGGCTGCATATCCTTCCTTCGATGTAACTCCAAATGAACTAATCGCTGGAATTATAACAGAAGCTGGTGTAATAACTCCAGACTTTAAAACAAACCTACAAAAGCTAAAATAAATTTAGGAGGACCTATAATGTCTTTAAAAGCACCAACACATCATATTGGAGCACAGCCTGGCGAATTTGCAAAAACTGTCCTAATGCCAGGAGATCCACTAAGAGCAAAATTCATTGCTGAAACATATCTAACTGATGTTAAGCAAATTAACTCAATTCGTTGCATGTATGCATACACAGGAAACTATAAAGGCAAGCCTGTGTCTGTTATGGCGCATGGTATTGGAGCACCAACAATGGCTGTTCACGCTTGGGAACTATACCACTTATATGATGTTGAGAACATCATCAGAGTTGGTACAACAGGCGCAATGGCTGATGATTTAAAGCTAGGCGATGTTATCATGGCAATGGGCGCATCTTATGACACAAACTACATTCAACAGTTTGATCTATGCGGCACATTCTCTGCTGTGGGTTCATATTCAATTATGAAAGAAGCAATCGCTAATGCTGATAAGCTAGGCAAGAAGTATGTTGTGGGAAGTGTTCTTTCAACTGATGTTTTCTATCATAAAGACCCTAAGTTTAACGCTAAATGGGCTGAGATGGGATGTCTTTCTGTTGAGATGGAAACAGCTGCCCTATACATTACTGCTGCTGATGCAAAGAAAAAAGCTTTCGCAATCCTAACAGTTTCTGATCATGTTATGACAGGCGAGAAATGCTCTGCTCAAGACAGACAAGAAAGCTTTACTTCAATGATGGAAATAGCTCTTGAAACAGCTATCCATATATAAAATATTTTAAGCGCAAAACATGGAGGATTTGAGATGAAAAAGGTTCTAATTTCACTACTAGCGGCTCTAATGCTAGCAGGTTGTGCAGCAACTGACGAAGCAAGCAGCACAGCAACAAGTGAAGGCGCTGGCGAAACAGCAAGCAGTGAGGCTGCTGTTAGCGAGCATAAGTTTGCAGTAATGTTCGGTTCTGGCGGACTAGGCGACAATGGTTACAATGATGAAGTATATGTTGGATGTGAGATGGCATCTGAGCAATACAACATTCCTTTTGACTATGTTGAGCCTGAGAATGTAGCTGATTATGAGATTCAACTACGTTCCTATGCAGAAGCTGGCGAGTATGATGTTATTTTTGCAGTAAGTGCTGACCAAGCAGATGCTATTAAGCTAGTTGCTTCTGAGTACCCAGAGCAAAAGTTCTGTATGATTGATACTGCGATTGAGGGTTATGACAACATTCACTCCATCACACCAAGCCATCCAGAGCAACACTTCCTATCTGGCGTTCTAGCTGGTCTAGCAACTCAAGATGAGAGATTTGCAAAATCTAACCCAGAAAATATCCTTGGCTTTACAATCGCTATGGATAGCCCAGTTTCAAGATCTCAAGCAACTGGCTTCATCGCTGGCGCTAAGTATGTTAACCCAGAGGTTGAAATCCTAACTAACTTCATTGGCGACTACAACGACCCAGGTAAGGCAAAAGAGCTTGCTATGGTTATGTATGAAAGAGGCGCTGATATCGTTAGCCAAAATGCTGGTGCATCTGGTCTAGGTGTATTTGCTGCTGCTGACGAGAAAGATCAATATGTAATTGGTACTTCTCTAGCAATGGTTGATCCTGATCATAGCTTAAGCACATCTCGCAAGAAGGTTGAGCAATTCATCGTTCAAGAGATTGGTTTAATCATGAACGGCACTTGGACACCTGGTGTTACTGAGATGGGCATTGCAGAAGGCATTTGCGATATCGATGTTGAAGGTCTAAACACTGAGATTCCAGAGGACGTTATGGCTGTTATCGAAGATGTTAAGCAAAAGATTGCTAACGACGAGCTACCAATGCCTAAGGATATCGATGAGATCGATGCTTGGGCAGCTGAGTACCAATATTAATTTATAAACTTGTTACCAAAAAATAAATAAGTCTTCTTGACTTATTTATTTTTTTGGTAAACGATAATTTTTGGGAGGAAATGGGCTTGAAATTAATTGAGATGAAGAGCATAACCAAAGAGTATCCTGGTACTACTGCTTTAAACAAAGTAAACTTCTTTTTAGAAGAGGGCGAAATTGTATCCATACTGGGCGAAAATGGTGCAGGCAAAACCACATTGATGAAGGTGTTGTATGGAATGGTAACACCAAACGAGGGCGAGATATATTACAAAGGGCAACCAGTTAAATTAAAAAAGCCAACAGATGCAATAAACATGGGCATTTGTATGGTGCATCAGCATTTTATGTTGGTGGATGAATTTACAGTAACAGAGAATATAATAGTTGGGCTTGAACCTAACAAGTCTGGCTTTTTAGATATGAATGAAGCGACTAAGCAGGTTACAGATTTAATTAAGCAGTTTAACTTTAATATAAATCCAAACGCTAAAGTTGCCGATTTATCAGTTGGAGAGCAACAAAGAATAGAAATTCTAAAGGCTCTTTACAGAAAGGCTGATGTTATTATACTAGACGAGCCGACAGCTGTTTTAACTCCAACAGAGGTTGATGAGCTAATTATCATCCTTAAAAAGCTAAAAGCTGAGGGCAAATCTATTGTTATTATCACACATAAACTAAGAGAAACAAAGGCTCTTGCAGACAGAATAACTGTTCTTAGAGATGGGCATTTAATATCTGACCATGTGACTCCAAGCGAGGTTAGCATTGAGCAGCTTTCTGAAATGATGGTTGGAAGACAGGTCGATTTAAAGACTAGACATCCAGCTAAGAATATTGGAGAGGTTGTTTTTGATGTTAAAAACCTGACTGTTAAAGTCGATGGTCAAAACAGAGTTGACAACGTTTCGTTGCAGCTTAAAAAAGGCGAGATACTAGGAGTTGCAGGCATTGAGGGAAATGGACAAACCCAACTTATTGAAGCTCTAACAGGGCTTACTCAGCCTGAAACAATGACTTTAACTAAAAATGGCAAGCCTCTAAGCGGAAACAGCTACCATTTCCTAAGAAATAAAGTTGGTCATATTCCAGAGGATAGATTAACCTTAGGCCTTGTTAAGGAGATGTCTATTGCCGATAATATGATACTTGGATATCATAATGAGCCTGAATATAGAAAGCCAAACAGCTTATTAAAGCAGGCTGACATACTTAAAAATGCTGAGGAGCTAAAAGTTGAGTTTGGAGTTAAAACTCCAAGCGTTGAAACTGCTATTAGCTCTCTTTCTGGAGGCAATCAGCAAAAAGTTGTAATTGCGAGAACTTTCTCTCATGATCCTGATGTTATTATTATTGCTCATCCAACTCGTGGAGTTGATATTGGTGCAATGGAGTATATACACAAGAAAATGCTCGAGCTTAGGGACGAAGGCAAGGCTATTCTTCTAATTTCAGCCGATTTGGATGAAGTTAGGGCATTAAGTGATAGAATAGTTGTGCTTTATGAGGGAAGAATTGTGTCTGAAAGCATGCCAGAAGAGCTAACAGAAGTTGAGCTTGGCTTGTTGATGACAGGAACAGAACTAAAGGATAAGGAGAGCTTTAATGGATAAGAAAATACAAAGTGCAAAGGCTATTGAAGCTAAAAAAGCCTTTAAAACCTCTGCTGTTGCGCTAATATTATCTTTGCTTTTAGGTGCAGTGATAATTTGGTTTAGCGGTTATTCTCCAATTGATAGCTACATGGCTATCTTCGCATCTTCATTAGGAACAGTCAACGGCTTTGCTCTTTCTTTGAGCCAAGCAACACCAATTATGTTCACAGGCCTATCTTTTGCTATAGCATATAAAGTTAGAATGATAAACACAGGTGCTGAAGGGCAATTATATATGGGGGCTATGGCTGCTGCTATAGTTGGCGCTTATATAACTAACCTTCCTGGCATTATTCATGTTCCTTTGGCGATATTAGCGGCTTTTGTTGCTGGCGGTTTAGCTGCACTTTTGGTTGCCTTTTTAAAGGTTAAGTTTGGGGCGAGCGAAATTATATTAACTCTTATGCTTAATGAGGTGTTTATTCTTTTCACAAGCTATCTTGCAAACGGCCCATTAAAGCCAGAGGATAGTGCTCTTGCTCAAACAGAGATTATTCCACAAACTGCTCGCCTTACAAAGCTAATTCCAAAAACACAGCTAACAACAGCAGTGCTTTTAGTGTTGTTTGTGGCGATTATAGTGCAGTTCATTTTAAGCAAAACTTCTTATGGATATGAAATTAAGGTTACAGGCTTAAACTTAAAGGCTGCAAAAACAGCTGGTATAAATGTAAATAGAACTTACTTAACAACTTTCTTTGCTAGTGGTGGTGTTGCTGGTCTTGCTGGAGCGGCGATGGTGCTTGGTGTAAACTTTAGATTTATAGAAGGATTTTCTAACGGCTTTGGTTTCTCTGGAATATCAGTTGCAGCGCTTGCAGCTTATAATCCTTTGGCAGTTATATTATCAGCTTTCTTGTTTGGAGTTTTAAAAGCTGGAGCAATTACCTTAAACAGAACAACTCCTGTACCTGTTGAGTTTGTTGATGTTATTCAGGTGCTTGTTGTTATCTTTGTTGCTGCTCCAACAATGATAAGCGGTATTACAAAGCTTGTTAAGTCAAAAAAAGCGACAGAAAGTAAAGGTGGCAAATAATGGATATAACTATACTTGACACTATATTATCCTCAACTCTTAGAATGGCAGTTCCTCTTATACTAGCTTCAACAGGCGGCGCATTTTCTATGCGTTCTGGTGTAAGCGATCTTGGTAGCGAGGGAATGATGATAGCTGGGGCTTTCTTTGGAGTTTTTGGTTCTTTCATAACAGGCAATGCTGTTATGGGGCTGATTGTTGGAATGCTTGCTGGAGCAATTTTCAGCTTATTACACGCAGTTATGCATATAACATATAAGGTTAATGCGACAATTAGCGGTATGAGCGTAAACTTATTAGGTCTTGCTATAACTCCTCTGCTTTTAACTATGATTTGGGGAATGAATGGTAAGTCTGTTCAGGTTGAGAGTTTTTCAACTATAAATGCCGAGTGGCTTTCAAAGATACCTTTCATTGGCGAGATATTATTAGCACAAAATGTGTTGTTTTATTCAACGATAGTGATTGTTATAATAGGCTGGGTATTTATGTTTAAAACTCAAAAAGGCCTTAGAATGAGAATGGTGGGCGAAAATCCACAAGCAGCTGCAACTGTTGGTATAAATGTTGTTGCTTATAAATATTTTGGTGTAATAGTTAGTGGTTTGTTATGCGGTATGGCTGGCGCGTATCTATCTTTAGGACAGCTAAATTTATTTGTTGAGAATATGACAGCTGGACGTGGATACATTGCAGTTGTTATCAACGCTTTTGGACAATACAGCCCATTAGGCGCATTGCTTGGAAGTATCTTCTTTGCTTTCTTTGATTCTCTTCAAAGCATCTTCCAAAATGTACTGCCAAGCCAGCTTGTTATGATGATGCCTTATATTCTAACACTTATTGTTATCACATTCGGCACAAAGAGATCAAAAGCACCAGCTGGTATTGGAAAGTTCCATGATAGCTAGTAAGCGATAAATTTTTAAACAAAAAATAAACCCCAAACTGCTAACTTGTGATTTGGGGTTAAAAAATAAATGATAGGAGAATAATCATTATGAATAACGATTGGAATGACGCAAGAAGACCAACGGACGAGCTTGGCAAACAATATCATATTCGCTGCAAAGAAGGGGAAGTTGCTAAATATTGTCTTCTACCAGGAGATCCAAAAAGAGTTGGCAAAATTGCTGAGATGTGGGATAGCGGCGAGCTAGTTGCTGATTATCGTGAGCATGTGACTTACACAGGCAAAATTGGCGACCTAGATATCTCTGCTTGTTCAACTGGTGCTGGTGGCGGTTCAACTGCTAGCGCAATTGAGGATTTAGCTGAAATTGGCTGCGAAACTTTAATTAGAGTTGGTACTTGTGGTGCTATTCAAGCTGATATTAAGCCAGGCGATTTAATCATTTGTAACGCTGCTGTTAGAATGGAAGGCACAAGCGACAGCTATGTGACTAACTCATATCCAGCTGCTGCGAACCCTGAAGTAACAATGGCTTTAATTGAGGCTTGCGAGCGTCTTGGCTATAGATACCATGTTGGTGTTGGTTACACAGCTGCTTCTTTCTTCTGCGGACAAGGCAGACCAGGATACAAAGGCTATTCCCAAAGCTTCATGAAGACTATTATGGAAGACATGCAAGCCGCTGGAGTTTTAAGCTTTGAAATGGAAGCTGCAACTGTATTAACAATGAGCTCTCTATACAAGATTAGAGCTGGAGCTATCTTCACAGTTGTTGCAAACAGAGTTGAGAACACTTTCAAATATGATGCTAACACTGTAAACCATAACTTAGAAGTTGCAAACCTTGCTTGCTCCATCCTATGGGAATGGGAGAAAAAGAAGAAAGCTGCCAACAAAGAGTGGGCTTATCCATCTTTAATTAAGTAATAATCTACACGAGATTATATCATTGCATTTAACTAAATTTTGAATAAATAGGTTATAAATAAAAGGGCTATGGCGAAGAAATTCGTCATAGCTCTTTTATTTTATTCTTTAGTAAATTCTTTTACTGCATTTGTAAATTGCGCCCCATATTTTTCAAGTTTAGCAGCTCCAACGCCAGAAATTTTAGAAAAAGCATCTAATGTTGTTGGGAGGTTATTGCAGATGTCAACAAGCTGTGCATCTCCGAACACCCAAAATGCTGGTATGCCTTGATTTTTTGCCAAACTCGCCCTAAGCTCACGAAGCTTTTGGAATAAAGGTATAAGCTCTTCGGATAAATCGAGGTTTTGCTTTTTAGGAGCTTTCGGCTTTTCTTTTGGCAACAGCATACTAAGCTTAATTTCTCCTTTTAAAACCTCACGAGAGCGGTTGCTTAAAGAGAGTGTGTTAAAATCTCCGCCTTGGCTTAAAAATTCGTTTTGGATTAAATGATTGATAATAGATTTAAGCATAAAGCTTGATTTATCGCTGATGTTGTAGGTTGAGAGCTGATCAAAGTTATGCTTTAGCACTTTTTCATTTTTTGAACCACGAAGCACATCAATTATCATGCCAATACCAACCCTAAAAGGCATTCTTGCAACGCAAGATAGTATTTTTTGTGCATCAATAGTTATGTCTGTGTCCTCAAAGGCAGTATCGCAGTTACTGCAATATCCGCATCTCTCTGGTGCTTTCTCGCCAAAATACTCAAGCAGGTTTTTTCTCAGACAATAGGAAGTAGTGCTATAAAATACCATTTTTTGCAATCGCCTATGCTCAGCAATACGCACACTCGCAGCCATCTCTTCATCAAGATAGACATTGTCCTTTGGTTGCTCAATAAAAAACTTCTGCGTTGCGACATCCTCTCCGCTATAAAGCAGCAAGCATTTAGCGAGGCTTCCATCTCGTCCAGCTCTTCCAGCTTCTTGATAATAGCTTTCAATATCCTTTGGCATGTTATAATGAATTACATAAGATACATTCGATTTATCAATTCCCATACCAAAGGCGTTTGTTGCCACCATTATGCTAGATCTATCATAAAGAAAGTCTTCTTGATTTTGCTTTCTTTCGTTGTCTTCAAGTCCAGCATGATATTTTGTGACAGGGAAGTCAGCTTCTAGGAGCTTTTCATGCACCATATCGACATTCTTTCTTGTTGAGCAATAAATAATACCAGACTGATTTTTATGAGCTTTAATAAACTCTAAGCAAGCGAGGAATTTATTTTGGGGAGAGCTAGTTGAAAAATACAAGTTTTCTCTATTAAAGCCTGTTACAAAGCTAGCTGGATTTTTAAGCTCTAGCAAAGAGGCTATATCCTCTCTAACCTTTTTTGTTGCAGTTGCTGTGAAAGCTGCGACAACAGGCCTATTAGGCAAGGCGTTTATAAAATCAGTCACTTCAAGATAGCCAGGACGAAAATCCTGCCCCCACTGCGAAATGCAGTGCGCTTCGTCAACAGCAACCATTGATATGTTGGCATTTGTGGCAAACTCTAAAAAGCGAGGCGACAAAAGCCTTTCAGGTGCAACATAGATTAGCTTGTACTTTCCCTTTGTTGCATTGTCCATAGCCTTAAAATACTGCGAACTTGTAAGGCTAGAGTTAATATAAGCCGCTGGTATTCCAAGACCTACTAACGACATAACCTGATCCTGCATTAGCGATATTAGAGGCGAAATTACTAAGGTTATGCCCTCATTAATAAGTGCTGGTATTTGGTAACAGATGGATTTTCCAGCACCTGTCGGCATAACACCAAGCACATCATTTTTATTAAGTATGCAATCAATTATATCGCTCTGCCCCTCTCGGAAGCTTTCATATCCAAAATATTTATTAAGTATCGCTATTTTATCCAATTCTGCACCTCTATTTCTTTTAAACTCGATATCATTCAACAAAACATCAAATGACAT
>CAYJEV010000048.1:4181-13769 GCA_964369265.1 uncultured Oscillospiraceae bacterium | reverse complement strand
ACCCTCTGCGAGAATCGAACTCACAACTGTCCCTTAGGAGGGGACTGTTATATCCATTTAACTAAGAGGGCTATTATTAAAAATAAAAGTGTTTTGTTGGTAAAACGGCGATATAGAATGCGTCTGATATGTATGCTAGCTTCTGAAAGCTAGCTTTTTTATTATAATGGAAAAATGAGGATAAGTCAAGGGGGAAGCCTACATTACAAGGTAGCGTATTGTCGCTTCATCGAGATCTGGGAAAAGATGCATGTTAAGCGCCATAGCGATAATATCGCCAGCCTTATTTGCAAGCTTATCAATTTTTGCTGGTGTTACCATCATAGGCTGGGCGACTTCCTTTTTATCGTGGTATAAGCCAGAGTCAATGACAGTTGGAACGCCAATTGAAATGACTGGTATGCCAAGCACTTCTTTTGATATCTCCCAGCGTCCTCCACCAACGCCAGAGCCTGGTGCAATTCCACCATCCGAAATTTGTATTGTATTGCCAAGCCTATCAGGCGAGCGTGCCGCAAAAGAGTCTACCACTATAACTGCGCTTGGAGCAACATTTCTAACAATACTATCGACTATCTGCGCTGTCGGCAAACCTGTTTTAGCCGTTACATTTGGCGCAATAACAGACACTCTTCGTATATCATTTATGCCAAGAAGCTTAAACACACCCTCCTCTAAATGAGCTGTGGCGAATACTTTGCTTGCTGCCTCTGTTCCAACAGTATCAGGGGTGAATTCTGGATTGCCAAGCCCCACCACCATAACCCTCCCCTTTGGTATAAGCTCTTTTAACACTAAGGATATAGGCTCTATAAACTCAGATGCCTCCTCCGCTATATTTCCCTCAAATGTATAGTACACTCCAACAGGTCTGCCAAGCCTTAGTGCAGCAGCCCCTGTGTCAATCCTAACCTTTGTCATTAACACACTTCCATACTCTCTGCTTTCAACCTCAACACCCTCTGGTATCTCTCCATCTCCTGTATCGACACTTTCCATTGCCAAATCTGTCCTATAATTCATCGTCTACCTCCTATTTTACTATAAATATCTAGTTGTATTCCTATTTCGCCTTATTATTGGCAAAGCTGTTTATAGTTATACAATGAAAGCTGCATTTAATAGAAGACTAGGTGTTGATATAGAATTAGTCGTAAGCAATTTTTAAATTAGTGAAAAATGTATTTTTTGGAAAACTCCACTAGATTTACAGATGAAAATAGTGTATAATTTAATTGATAAATCAAGTTTAAATAGCTTAGTATAGGAGGGATTAAAATGTTAAATAAAAAGTTGGTAATATTATTATTTAGTATATTAACGTTAGTGATGGTATCTTGTAAGCAAAGTAATGCTCAAGATGAAAGTCATGATAGCACACCCTTGTTGGAGCAAGCAGTTAACCAGACTAACTTGACTTCGATTATCTTTCCAAACCACGAATTTGGAAAAACTAATGATAACGCTGAAATATATGATATTATGCCTTTTATTGTCAATCTACAATTGCCTACTGAATGGAGTGTAAAATATCCTGAAAAAGAGGAAGAAGCTGCCAGTGGGATATCAGCGGTGCAAATTTATAGTAATGATAAATATGTAGGTAATATTAGCTATAATATTTTTGAAATTAATTTAGATACGACAGAAGAGAATTTTTATCGCTCTGTATATTCGGAGCTAATGCTTGGTGGAATGGTAACGTGGGATAATAATTATCAAGAATTAAAACATACTGATAGCAGTGCTGTTGCAACCTGCGACGTTCTTGTGAATTCTCCAAATGGACAACTAACTTTTCCTGGCATACTCTCCTATAACAAAGATATTTCGGCGTATATTATGATATCTTTTGAAAATTCTGAAATTGATTTGCTTGATGAGGATATCCTTAGTTTGGCTGAAAGTATTGAAATTGTAACTGCACAATAAATTAATCATACAACTACAAGAAATAATCTGTCACTTTTAAAATGAAGTGCCAGATTATTTTTATTGAAATTAAATTTTTATTTTCAAAAATATGCTTCAAATATCATAGCAATATCATATATAGGCGTTAATATTAAGGAAAGAGATAAAATAAATGGTCAAGTTCATAAAATTCATAATTTTTCATCACTGTAATATCAAATTAGTTTGTTACCATTTAGTTATCAAAAAGTTACCTTTAGCGTGTATGATAAGATTGTGAGGCATCACAAATACATTTATATACATAACAAATCATAAACTTTTTATAAAATGCATTGATTTTATTTTATGATATGTTATTATGTTACCGAAAAGTAACTTTTGAATTAAACAACATTATATTATTTGGAGGATTAAAATTATGAAAAAAATGCTATCTGGCGTTTTAGCTGCTGGTATGATTGCTTCAATGGGAGTATCTGCTTTTGCTGCTGAAAAGGCTGACCACAACTTAGG
This sequence comes from uncultured Oscillospiraceae bacterium, assembly GCA_964369265.1. Taxonomy (GTDB): domain Bacteria; phylum Bacillota; class Clostridia; order Oscillospirales; family Ruminococcaceae; genus DAMCAP01. The sequence goes on along the minus strand of CAYJEV010000048.1, from coordinate 11,339 downwards.
CTTAAAGCTTGGTTCAACAGGAGATGTTGCTCTTCAGTTTAGCGACGATATGGCTTATGCTTATGAAACAAATGGCGAGCTTGGAATGATCCCTTATGGCGAAACTTTCTACTACGCACTTTACACTAACGGCAATATTGGTGATTACAGCTACGACTTAGATGGTAACTATGTCGGCTCTGCTTCTTCTGCAACGCCAGCTGGCTCTATAACTGTGAATAACGATAGCGAGCCAACAGGTCAAGTCGAATCAACTCTAGCTTATGATTATGATTACATTCGTTCTATAAGCATTAGATCTGAATGGGAAGAGGGAAAAGAGCTAGTTGAGAGCGTTGACATCGTTAAGAAGAAGCTAGTTGACGAGGCTGAATCTGCTGCTGATATAGGCGATAGATTCGCATTAGAGAGCGATCGTGACATCACACTAAACGCTGACTCAAATGGCGATGCTATGGGCGAGTTTGCTGATATGGATGATGAGCTTGACTGGGAGCTACTTGATGTTGAGGCTGTTGCTGGCGACACTGACGGAATGGAAAAATACTACTACTTCCTAGCAGTGACAACAAAACATCAACCAACTGAAACAGATGTATCCGACCTAATCGGTACTATTGAACTAAGAGGAACTTCTGAAGATACAGGCGTTGAAGGCGAAGAAATTGAAGTTGATGTTAATGTTGAGCTAATGTATGAAGAGAATGATGACATCACAGTTATGAACGATGAAACTGTTCTTTACTTTGGCGATGGCGATACTGAAGAGTGGATTGACTTTGAAGATCATGAGTATGATTACTTTGTAGTTGATACCTGCGACCAAGACGAGCTAGTTGCTAAGGTTACTGATACTTTCAACCACGACATTGGCGATTTATATCCATCTGCTAACCTACATTTCTTCAATGGTAACTACGCTACTTTCAACAGAACAGGCGAGCTAACTCTAACAGGTTGCGGAATGTTCTCTGATATAGAAGATAAATGGCTATATGCAGTTGACCAAGATGGCGAGATTTCTCTAGTTGCTGATTCAGATTCTGATATGTATGATGAATATGAAGAGGCATTCAAGATAAAGACTAGAACACTAGGAGTATACTTCATCTCTGATGAAGAACTAGATTTAGTTGAAGACGTTGTTGTTGAAACAACTCCTGATGAGGATGCTAAAGAAAACCCAACAACAGGCGCTAAAGCTTAGTATTTAACGATATATAAAAACAATAATTCACTAGATTTTCTCATACTTAAAATAAATAATAATAGGGAATATCCTCCAAACCTCTTTTGGTTTGGAGGATATTTCTTTTGTTAATTAAATACCAAACACTGCTAGTTACTCTATCATATTCCACAAAAAACAGCATAATATTTTATAAGGTTTAATACTTGTAAAAAGTGGATATTGTGTTGTATACTAGATGTATGGAACGTGACGGAAAGAGATGAGTAATCTTTCAAAAACCATATCAACACAATACAACCCGGAGGAAAATAGATGAACACAGGAGCGCTCAACAACATAAAGGTACTGGACTTAACAAGGGTGTTAGCAGGCCCATTTAGCACAATGATGCTTGCCGATATGGGGGCAGAAATAATCAAAATTGAAATGCCAAACACAGGCGATGACACAAGGACTTTTGGCCCTTTTAAAAATAATGATAGCATGTATTTTGCGAGCATAAATAGAAACAAAAAAGGCATAACTCTTAACTTAAAAAGTGAAGAGGGCAAGGCTATGTTTAGGGAGATGGTTAAGACTGCTGATATAGTTGTCGAGAATTATCGTCCTGGTGTTATGGAAAAGCTTGGTCTTGGCTATGAAGAGCTTAAAAAGATAAACGACAAAATAATATATGGTGCAGTTTCTGGCTTTGGGTGCTATGGAGATTACTCTCAAAGAGCTGGCTACGACATTATCGCTCAGGCTATGGGCGGCTTAATGAGCGTTACTGGCGCAGAAGGCGGCGACCCAACTAGAACTGGAAACGCTATGGGTGATGTGCTTGGCGGGCTTCATTTGACAATTGGGCTTTTAGCCGCAATAAATGCACGAAACTTAACTGGCAAAGGGCAGAGAGTTGATATAGCCCTGCTAGATGGCGTTATAAGCGCTATGGAAACAGGCTTCCAAAACTATTTTGCAACAGGCAACAATGTTGTCCCTAGCGGAAATAGATATGCTTCTGCTTATCCTTATGATTCTTTTAAAACTTCTGATGGTGGATTTGTATTAGGCTGTGGAAATGATAAGCTCTTTGCTGAAATATGCGAGAAAGTTATGGAGATGCCAGAGCTGGCAACTGACCCTCGCTTCATGAAGAATGTTGATAGATGCAAAAACCATAAGGAACTGAAAGCTATCATGGAAGCTTGGTCAACTAAATATACTCTTGACGAAGCTTTAGAGATAATGAATAAACATGGCATACCAGCTGCTCCAATCTTTGGAATGGATAGGGTTGTGGCTGATCCTCATGTTAAACAAAGGGAGATGTTCATTCCTTTAGAGCATCCAACGATTGGCGAAATGACAGTTACTGGCTGCCCTATTAAGCTTATGGATACAAAACCTGAAATTAAAACCCCAGCGCCATTATTAGGCGAGCACAACGAGGAAGTGTATAAAGAGCTTCTTGGAATTGATAGCGAGAAGCTTAAAATGCTTCGTGAAAATGGTGTTATATAATGAACGATAAAAGAGTTAGGATTTTTACAGGCCATTATGGAAGCGGCAAGACAGAAGTAGCTGTTAATTATGCTATGAATTTGGCAAAACAAGATAAAAAGATAGCTTTTGCTGATATGGATATCGTTAATGTTTATTTTCGCTCAAGAGAGGTTAGGGATAAGCTTGAGGAAAATGGAGTTTATATGCTAGACTCCTCAATTAATACCTCTGTTGAACTTCCCTCTCTCCCAGGAGAAAACTATATGCCTTTTAGCGATGATAGCTTTGAGTATATAGTAGATTTAGGTGGAAATGATGTTGGAATAACAGTGCTGCTTAGATATAAAGAGGTTATAAATATAGACGAGGTTTCGCTTTTTATGGTAGTTAATGCCTATCGCCCTGCAACTAACACAGTGGAGGGGATTTTAGCCGAAAAAGAGGCGCTAGAAGCTAAATCTGGAATGAAGATAACAGGCTTTATTAACAACACAAATCTCGCAAGAGAAACAACTTTTGAGGACTTAGTTTATGGCGATAAGCTATTAAATGAAGTCTTTGAGATATGCAAAGTCCCAATAGTATATACAACGTATGTAAAAGAAGTAGTAAGCGACGTTAGGGTAGAGGAGCTTTCAGGCGAAGTTATTTCGATGGACTTTTTCATGCGTAAGGAATGGATGTAAGTTTATAGTTAAATTTATGGAGGTAACGAAATGGCTAAATTCAATGTGATTTTTGCTGAAAGTATGTGTAAGGGATGTAATTTATGTGTTACTGTATGTCCTAAGAAAATTATATCACTAAACTTAAAGCAAACAAATGGTGGCGGTTATAACCCAGCACAAATAGCTGATATGGATGCTTGTATTGGGTGCAGAAGTTGCGCAATAACCTGCCCAGATTCTGTAATTAGTATTGTGAAAAACGATTAGGAGGAGAGAGAACATGGCTAAAGTTATAATGAAGGGTAACGAAGCTATTGCAAAGGCTGCTATAAAGAGCGGCTGCAAACACTTCTTTGGATACCCTATAACACCACAAAATGAAATCCCTGAATATCTATCAAGAGAGCTTGATTTAATTGGCGGTACTTTCGTTCAAGCTGAAAGCGAAGTCGCTGCTATAAATATGGTTTATGGTGCTGGTGCTGCTGGTGCAAGAGTTATGACAAGTTCATCTTCACCTGGCATGGCGCTAAAGCAAGAAGGTATTGGTTATTGTGTGGCTGGTGAAGTTCCTTGTGTTATCGTTTCTGTAATGAGGGGCGGCCCTGGACTTGGCACAATTCAGCCTTCGCAAGCTGACTACAATCAAGCAACAAGAGGAGGCGCTAATGGCGACTACCACATCCCTGTTTTAGCTCCTAGCACAATTCAAGAAGCTGTTGACGATATCAAAGAAGCTTTCGATATAGCTGATGCATATAGAACTCCTGTTTTTGTGCTTGCTGATGGTATTATTGGGCAGATGATGGAGCCTGTTGATTTTGATTTGCCAACAAAAGAAAGAGCAAAAGACGATAAGGCTAACTGGGCTTTAGGTTATGGAACTTCTGCTAAAAGAAATCTGGTTGAAAACTTAGTTATTGACTCGCCATTTTGTGAGGCAAAGAATATTAGGTTCAAAACTGAAAAATATGATGTTATAGAAGCAAATGAGGTTAAGTATCTTGAGTATAATATGGAAGATGCAGAGTTTGCTTTAGTTGCTTATGGTACAACAGCAAGAATTATAAAGAGCGCATTAAAAGAGCTTAGGGAAGAAGGATATAAGGTTGGCGTTATTCAGCCAAGAACATTATGGCCATTCCCACAAAAACCATTCCAAAATGAAAATATAAAGAAATATATGGTTGTTGAGATGAGCATGGGGCAGATGGTTCAAGATGTTAAGCTTGCAACTAATGATAGCGATAAAGTTGAGTTTTTTGGCAGATGTGGCGGTATGATACCAACAACTGAAGAGGTTGTCGAGTTTGCTAAAAAGATAATGGGAGGTGCTAAGTAATGTCTACTATGGTTTATGAAAAGGCTAAAGATTTAACCGATGTTAAAATGCACTATTGTCCTGGTTGCGGACATGGTATCATACATAAGCTAGTTGCTGAATGTGTTGCAGAGCTTGAGCAAAGCGATAATTCTGTTATGTGTGCATCAGTTGGATGTTCTGTGTTTACACCAAACTACTTTAATTATGATGCTATTCATTGCGCACACGGAAGAGCGCCAGCAACAGCAACAGGCATTAAAAGAGTTCATCCAGATAGAACTGTTTTAACATATCAAGGCGATGGCGACCTTGCTTCTATTGGTACAGCTGAAATAATTCATGCTGCTGCAAGAGGCGAAAACATCACTACTATATTTGTAAACAATGCTATTTACGGCATGACAGGCGGACAAATGGCTCCAACAACTCTGCCACACATGAAAGCGACCACTTCCCAATCTGGTAGAGATACTAAAAAGCAAGGAAACCCAATCAGAATGTCTGAACTTCTTGCAACAATGGAAGGTCCTGCTTATATTGAGAGAGTTTCTATTGATAAGCCAGCAAATATAATGGCTGCTAAGAGAGCTATTAAAAAGGCTATTCAGTATCAAAGAGAGGGTCTTGGCTTTACTATTATTGAGGTGCTTTCAACCTGCCCAACAAACTGGGGCGCAACTCCAGCTGAGTCTATGGAATTTGTTAGAACAGATCTTATTCCATACTATCCACTAGGAGTGTATAAAGATGTCAAGGAGGGGAAATAATGAGCAAGACACATAAAATTATCTGCGCTGGATTTGGTGGTCAAGGCGTTATGTCGCTTGGTATGACCTTAATGTATTCTGGTATGCTTGATGGCAAGGAAGTTGCTTGGGTGCCTTCTTATGGACCTGAGATGAGAGGCGGAACAGCTAACTGTTCTGTAACAGTGTCTGACGAGCCTGTAAGCTCCCCTATATTTGATGCAGGCGTTACAATTCTTGTTGCAATGAATGCGCCATCTTTAGAAAAATTCCTTCCTAAGGTTGCAAAGGGCGGTTCTGTGTTTGTAAACTCCTCTATTATCACAGAAAAAGTTGATAGAGATGATGTAAATGTCTATTATGTTCCATCAAATGAAATTGCTGGCGAAATTGGCAACCCAAAGCTAATCAATATGGTTATGATGGGAGCTATCATAAAGGCAGAGGGCATTGTTAAGGAGGAGTCTGTTATTGAGGCTATTCCAAAGGTGCTCGGCGAAAAGGCAATTAAATTCCTTGATGTAAACAAGATTGCAATAGAAAAAGGCAAGGCAGCTATATAGATTGTTTTTAGTTGCTTAGGAGCATTTGCTCTTCTTAATAATAAAAGATATAGGCGTTCTTTTAAGTTCGCCTATATTTTTTAGGGAAATGAGGTGTACAATATGAAAGAAATGAAACTTGTTTTAATTAGTGGGCTGCCTTTTTTGACTGGATATGCTTTGAATTTTCTAATCTTTGCTGTTCCATTTAATATACCACTAAATTTGCTTGGCTTTATATTTTTGATAGCTTGGTTCTTTTTTGGAAAGTATGCTCATAGTATTGAACGAAACAGGGCAAAAGCCTTTGTTCTATCTCATAGTGTACCATTTATCACACTTTTGTTAGTGCTGTTTCAGCAAGAAATATTAAAGCAGTATTGGGGAAATATTTTTGGTTTTTTAACTCAGCTTTATTTTATTCCAGCTTTAAATGTTGCAGGATATGTCACTAGATTTATAAGAGTTTTTAATTTTTCTTTATCGTATGTAATAACATTTTTGCTTATGTGTTTAGTCTTTAACTTAGGTTATCCAAAAGATAGAAGGTACTCTTAAATAATAATTAGAATTAAATACATAAAACTAGCCGATGTGAGCTTCACATCGGCTAGTTGTTTTTTAGATATAATGTATTCTAGTTTCGTCAAATTTATCTTTTGGAGCTTGATTTCCATCTTCATATCCGCAAGAAATAATAGAGAAGGCATGAAGATGTGATGGCAGATCAAGGATTTCTCGAACTACTCCCATCCTCTCAACAATAGGCGCAATACCAAGCCATACGCCGCCCAAACCTAAATGGTCAATTGCCAGCAACATATTTTGCGTTACAGCAGAGCAGTCCTGAACAGCATAGTTTTGATAATGCGTTGTGTTATCTCTATAGCAAACAACAAAAGCGACACCAGCAGATTTTGTAAAGTTAGCATAAGGGCTAACCTCTGAAAGCTCTTTTAGCTTATTTTTGTCCTTCACCACATAAAACTCCCATGGTTGTTGATTGCCAGCAGAAGGCGCTGCCATGCCAGCCTTTAGGATCTCGAGAATTTTCTCTTGCTCCACTTCTTTTGGAAGATATTTTCTAACACTAGTTCTTGTAAAAATAGATTTCATATTAGTCCTCTCCTTTTAAGTTATTAAACAAATATTGCTTATATTTATTTTACCATAAAAGGAATAAATTGTCGAGGATTTT
>CAYJEV010000048.1:0-4081 GCA_964369265.1 uncultured Oscillospiraceae bacterium | reverse complement strand
ACAAATATTGCTTATATTTATTTTACCATAAAAGGAATAAATTGTCGAGGATTTTGGCTTCGGCTAAATAACTAAATTCTAAAGGAATAAATTGTCGAGGATTTTGGCTTCGGCTAAATAACTAAATTCTATAAGAATCTTTTGTCACGCCCTCGACAGACATTGTCGCAATGGCATTTATATCAAGCTCTGAAACCTGCCCAGCCATATATTCATAATAGCCTTGTGAAGCTATCATTGAGGCATTATCGCCGCATAAATTTAGTGGCGGCATATATAAATTCATCCCATTTTCAGAGGCTAGCTTTTCAAGCATTTCTCTAAGCCCAGTATTGGCAGAAACTCCGCCAGCAATAGAAATGTTGTTAACTTTATATTCCTTAGCAGCCTTAATTAAGCGAGTTGAGAGAGCAGTCGCAACAGCATTCTCGAAAGAAGCAGCGAGCGATGGCAAATCGAGCTGTTCCTCTTTTTGCTTTGAGTTGTTAATTAAATTAAGTACAGCTGTTTTAAGCCCAGAAAAGCTGTAGTCAAACGGACTGCCATCGACATTATGTGAAGGGAGTTTATATTTAGTTTTATCGCCAGTTCGAGCAAGCTTATCAAGATGTACGCCCCCTGGATAAGGTAGCCCCATTGCTCTTGCAGCTTTGTCGAATGCTTCTCCTGCTGCATCATCTCTTGTTCTGCCAATTAACTTAAAATCCGTGTAGTCGTTAACTAGCATAATGTGGCTATGTCCGCCAGAAGCAACTAAGCAGATGAAAGGCGGTTTTAGCTCTGGATAAGCAATATAGTTTGAGGCAACGTGAGCCCTTATATGATGTACAGGTACTAGCGGTTTATTGTGGCTAAACGCTAAGGACTTAGCAAAGTTCATTCCCACTAAAAGCGCACCTATAAGGCCAGGGGCGGCAGTTACAGCAACCGCCTCAATATCACTAAGCGTTAGCGAAGACTGTTCTAAGGCTAGGCTAACAACGCCAGATATGTTCTCGATATGCCTTCTGCCCGCAAGCTCAGGCACAACACCACCATAAAGCTTATGCTCTTCAATTTGTGAGCTAATAACAGAAGAGATAATCTCTCTGCCGTCTTTTACTACAGCACAAGCTGTTTCATCGCATGAGCTTTCTATTCCTAGAATATACATGAAGTCATCCCCCCTATTCTGCAAATCTCTCAATATTAAATTCTTCAGGAGATTTTGTAGCAACACCCTCATCATATAAAAGCCAGCTATAAATTGAGCTTAGTCTCTTGATATAATCAGTGGCTGCCTCGCCCTTATATTCAGTTAGATCAATTAGACTATTTTGCTCAATATAGTCTTTCCATCCCTCACTATTAGCAACATTCTCGCAAGCTATAGTAAGCTTTTCCATAATGGCAGGGTCTGTCCCCTCTTTTGCTAGTATAGAAACTGGGAAAGTTAGAGGCATGTACTCATCTAGTTCTGGGATAGCTTTTGTAATGCTTGGAATATCGCCTTCACCCTCGCTATCAAACATTGCAAGGTTTACAAGCTCCCCTGTGCTTAAATATTCAGTTACTGTGCTTCGTGAAGGGTTGGTCATTTCAGACTCGCCTGAAATGACAGAAAGCATCTGAGCTGTTCCTCCTCCAAGCGGTGTCATATTAAACTCAACACCAGCCTTTTTTAATAGCAAGCCTTGTATATGTCCGCTTGCTCCTGGTCCTGAATAACAAAGATTAAGTTTGTTTGGATTTTCTTTTGCAGCAGAAACTAAGTCTTCAATTGTCTTAAACTCTGAATCTCCGCTAACAGTTATTATTTTTGGATCATGGCTGACCATCATTATAGGCTGGAAATTATCAACTGAAAGCTCAGAAAAGCCCATAACTTGCATAGTTGCTATTGTGTCTGCTGAAAATAGCAAAGTGTAGCCGTCGGCATCTTGGCTGTATACATAATCTGTGCCTGTTGCGCCTGAAGCACCAGTCTTGTTTTGCACCACAACGCTCTGCCCTAGCTCCTCTTCAAGTAAAGAAGCGAACACCCTTGCAGTTAAATCTGTTCCTCCACCAGCGCCCCAAGGCACTACCAAGGTTATTTCTTTAGATGGATAATCTGCTGGGGTTTCTGCTGCGCATCCAGCTAGTATTAACATAGCTGAGATTAAAAATAATAGTATTTTTTTCATTTTGTTTCTCCTTAGTGTTGTATTATTCAATAAAAAATGATACACTTATAGCATACGCCAAATGTGTATCATTTAAGCTCTTATTTATCCTTTGGCTCTAAAATAGTAGCGCAAGTTTTTAGCGTTTTCTGCTCGGTTTCCTTAATTAGGTTTAAAACAGATGAGGCTAAAGTGTGATAATTGCTTGAAAGCATTTCTGTATCGATGCTAACAGGCTTAACCTCTTCAATTTCGCCCATTATAGGAAGCTCTTTATATGTTCCATTTGCTATTATGCTTGCATTATTTTCGTTTATACCCATTGCAGCATCGCAGTATGATTTATATAGTCCTGAAGGGATGGCAAAGAAGTCTTTTGGGTTTTTCTGATTTGTTTCAAAAAGCACCCTAAACATTCTATACACTGCTATTGTCAAATAAGAAGAAACTTCTGCGCTTAGTTGCTTGCTTTCGCTTCTTATTATTATATCGTATAGTATGTTAATTGAGTTGATTATAAATCTTTTGGTTATAATTGGAGCCATACCAATTTTGGTTAGTCGCTTATCTGAGCTCATGGCTGGATTATCTGGGATGTCTGTAACGCTAATTGAAGCGCCCGTTCTTTCGGCTGTTCTGCCTAGCAGATAATCTGTGGAAACGCTGTAATAGTCGGCCACTTTGATTAGAAACTCAAGCCCACACTCTCTTATTCCTTTTTCGTAGTGCGACAAAAGAGCCTGCGAAACGCCTAGTTCAGCAGCCACTTGTTTTTGACTTAATTTTCTTTCTTTCCTAAGAAGGGTTATTATTCTTGGGAATTCAGTGTTCATCAGTTTGCCCCCTATATACTTTTAGTATAGTTTAGTATATTATATTTTTGTCGAATTGTAAAGCATTTCATCACAATTTTACTAGCAGTTTTAAAATTTTGCCTTTTTGTACAAATTTTTATCATTTTTGCTGTTAATGCTTAGAATGTTACTAAATTTTGTACATTTACATTGTTAATATCCCTTAATAGGGTTAATTTATTTAAAATAAAATTTGATTATTAGGAGCATCATTATGAAAAATTACAAAATTCATCTTATCAGACATGGTATGACAGAGGGAAACAAGGTTGGATATTTCACTGGGCATATGGATGTACCAGTTTGTGAGGAGGGAATCGCTGAGATTAACGAGATACTAAAACACTACAGCTATCCTGAGGTTGATCATGTATATTGCTCTCCTTTACAAAGAGCAGTTACAACAGCTAAGATGATATACCCAGAGCATGAGGCAGAGGCTATTGAGAATTTAAAGGAGCTTAGTGTTGGGGATTTCGAGGGAGTGTTATTAACTGAGCTTGCAAAGACAGAGGATTATCAAAACTGGCTGACTGACACTGTTAATTTCACACCACCAAATGCTGAGGAAAACATAAAGGAGTTTGTTGAGAGGGTATATAGAGGGCTTGATGAGGTGTTTATTGATATGTGCAAAAACAACTACACTGAAGCGGCTGTTGTATGTCATGGAGGGGTTATATCCTCATTGCTAGCAAATTTTGGACAACCTAAGGGTTCTGTACAAGAATGGAAGGCAGAGAATGTTAGGGGCTTTTCCATTTCGATTTCCACACAAAGCTGGTGTACGTTAAAATTCTTTGAGGTAATTTCGAGAGTTGGCCCTGCGCTTAATTTAGAAGCGAAGTAGTTGCGAAGCTTTCGCCCTACTAATGACTATGAAGGTTTTGCAGTAAACTTTTAGTGTTCCGTTAGGCTTACATAAAGTTTTGCTAAATTTTCTCAAAAAATTTCAGCATCAAAGGGCTGCCCCTTTGGCGCTTTCCGCAGTGAGCGAAACACTTTAAAAACTAACTAGCTTTCACATTAAGAAATAGACAGGAGCAAAAATTCAAAGTTCACTTAAAAACAGGGGTGACGACA